>NZ_CAJOJM010000016.1:0-35869 GCF_905234905.1 Methanobrevibacter sp. UBA188
CTTATTGAAGTTTTTCCCCCATCTTTCTATATTACATATTATAAACCTACATATTATATGGCATTTATCCGAGAGCATTTGAAAACTAATCTCACCACCTCATCCACATAAAAAAATATAGACACTAACCCACTAAATGTGCAATTCATCCCCGACTTAAAGAAGCCGGAGAATTCTTGCACAATAAAGTTAAAATTAACAATTAAATATATGAATTGATAAATTATACTTATGGATATTTTCTTGATTATTTATGAATTTGTTATTGCAATTTTAATTTTTGGTGCATTATTTGTTGCCGGAAAATTAATTTTTAAAAAATTAAAGGACAGTAAAAGCAAGGTTTTAAATCCGCTTGAATATTTTCCTGAAGAAGAAGTTCAAACATTAAGACAAGTTTTTTACTTGGTAATGATGTTAATTTTCTTTGTTTTCATTTTATACATTATTGTAGTTCCTGGAAATGATTTTATGGGGGTTGCTGTTGTACAACTGCTCGTATCATTATATATTGCTTTTACTTTGGATTATAGTTCCTGGAAGAATAGAGTATTATTTTTCCTGTTAATACCTTATGAATCTATAGCACTCATTGCTTTTAATGAATCTATTGTATTGTTGCCGATTTATGCAATACATGTTCTTGTTTATGCTTATTTAATTAAAGTATATTATGGTAAGTTTAGGCATTATACGGAGACAAATAGTCTTGGGATTACTATTATATTATTGTTCTCTATTATATTTGTTAGTTTTATTGTTACATGTTTTGCAGAAAATGTTGATCCTTTAAATTCATTGGTTATGGTTTCAAATGCATTTACAAGTAATGGTTATGCAATACTTGGAAACACAGGTATTGGTAAATTAACTGCAATATTTTTAGTTTGGGGAGGATACACAATATCTGGTGTTGGTACTGCAACATTGACGGTTGCAATTTTATCAAGACATTATAAAAAACGTGAAAATGAATTAAATAAACGTCTGGATGAATTAGAATCATTAATTAAAAATAATAAGTAAGATATGGATTATCAATAGTTCCATATCCTTTTTCTATTCTTTGATATTTTTACAGACATGTCTGCATTATTTTTTTAATTCAGCTAAATTCTCTTTTATTAGCTTATAAATGTTTTCAGCACCGATGATTTCCTCATCGCTAACCTTCCAGCTTGAAGGGTACAATATAAACGGTTTGGATTTGGTCTCCGCCGGCTCCACCGTGGCTTCCAACTAATTCCTCAAAAGCACATACCTCATTAGCTTCCTCATCATAAAAACTGTTAACTAGGATGTCTGGAGTATGTTCAAATGAACTGGTTCTTTTTAAATGTCTTGCAATATTGTTTCCAAATCCTTCAAGAGGGTTTTCTCCTTCAATTTCACCGCTGTCAAGATAGTAAGTTCCATTTTTTCCAATAGCTAAATCACCATGTTCTTGAGATTTGACTAAAATAAAACCGACATATTCATTGTTTATGATACCAGGAATCAATTCAGGGAAAAAGTTATTGAGTTCTTCGTATGTTAATCTTTGGCTCCATTGAGTCAAATAAATCATTGCAAGATTACCTGATGCTAATACGATAACTTCAGAGTCACTTAATTCCTGTTGTTCTTCTTTTTCTTTTTTAATTTTTTTATTTTTTCTTGAAAATGGAGTATAGTCTCCTGCAAAGTGGTCATCATTTGAGGTCATTTTTGCAAACATGGTCATGTCTTCAGGAAGTAATGATTTGACGAAATCTTCAAATGTTTCTCCATATCTTTGGGTAAATGTAGCGCCGTTTGTTTGACCATGGTCTGATTGAATGACAAACTGATAGTCTCTAGGACAGTATTTATTCGCATCAGTTAAATGCTTGATTTGTTTGTCCATTTCTCTTAAAGCGAACCATGCATCATTATCCCTAACTCCTGAGTGGTGGGCTATTTCATCGTAACCCAAGTATGTTGAGTATGCAACATCAATATCTCCAATCATCATGTCTCCGATTAATGTTGAAGTATTGATTTCTCTCATAAATACGTTTGTAGCTGCTCTTGTTGGGATGTATACTATTCCACGTTTTATTCTTGGTCTGATGTTTTTCACTGAGTGTACAATCTGTGACCAGATTTCACGTATTATGTCTGCAAGAAACAAAGCGACTATACGTGCAAAATTGCTTGGATTGGAGAACACTGAATACCATGCCTTATTGTATAGTTTTTTAAAGTCCATTATCTTACTGAATGTAAATATTACATTGTCAGTATCCCCTGAGAATAAATTTGATCTGCTTGCTCCATTATCAACAAGCAATCCATTTCCATCTGAAATTCTATGTTCTAACTCAGGTACTTTAGTTATTCCAGAACATTGCATCATCTGATTATCATTGTTCTTTTCTATCCATCTGAATGCAACAATATCTTCATTATTTCCATGGAGGATTCCTGCTTGACTGGCACCAGTTTGGGAAGATAGATCAGTTTCCCACATTCTAAGATTGTATTCCTTACTTTCAATCATTTTTTTAACAGTAGGCATTTCTCCTCTTTCGACTGCTTCACATAAAACTTCGTAGGCAAGTCCATCAATTTCAACAATAATTACTCCAGGATAATCTTTAATATTGCTTTTTCTTTTCTTTTCAGCATCTCTTAAAACAGACCTGTAATATGAACTGTCATCATTAATTGTTATTAGGGAGGATAGTATGGTTGTAACAGCAGCCATGGCTAATGGGGCAAGAATCATTGCAGCACCTTTAATTTCTATATCAAATATTGGTGCGAAAATTTGAAGTAGGAGTCCGTTTAATATTAGTGTTCCGAAACCGAAGGTTAAAACTAGAAATGGCATTGCTATTCTTGTTAAAATAGGCCAAAGTAGTGCATTAATTAAACTAATGAATAGTACTAAAAAGATAATGTCATCAAATTGACTAACTTCTGCTCCTAATCCTAAAACACTTATTAAATAAATTCCTAAGACATTTCCAATAAATACTATCAAACTTCGTTTTATACTTCTTTTTGGGGTTTGTTTTTCTTTATAAATTTCCATACTAATCCCTGTTCCTTTTTTGTTTTAATTTTTCTAAATTTTTCAGTTAGTTTATATGAATTAAACGGGTAACTTTCCGGTATATTGCTCTATTTTGTTTTTAGCATCATCTAATTTAACTCCAGTTTCTTCTTCTATTGTAGATTTAATCTTACTTAAATTGGTATTATTTGCATAATCGTTTGCTTTTGATTGTAAATTTCCAGTCATGTTTTTCACGGTGGAAAGGGTATCTGTTTTTTCTGGGAAAACATTTTTGTACTGTACTGATTTTGCCATGTGGACTGCCATGTTCTTGTCGTTGCAGCAGATTATGATGTTGTCGTGAGTAGTTTCGTTAGATAATGGAATGCAATAGAATTTGCCGTTATAATTTACCTTAATGATATCGAATATGTGAATTTCTAATAATTGATCAGCATTTATTACATAACATGTAAAACCGTCTATGTCTTGCCTTTCCCCATTTTTTATTAGATTATTCAGGGTATTGAAACCTAATTCACTTACTTTGATTATACTTTGGTCCTCATGACTATTGTATGTAACCAATATTCCATTGTTCCAATTCCATATTTTGGCACCTTCGACATTTCCGTTATATTTGGTTTGATTGGCAGGAACTTCTATGGTTGTTCCATTTGGTGTTATATCAATTTTTTCATATTGTACTGAGGTTAGCATTACGATAATAACACCTGCTATAATGATTAAAAGTATTATGCCAATTATAATTATTATTTTTTTGTTATCCATCGATTATACCTTCATTATTTTTAGTGACTAATAAGTTATTTTTTCTAGAACCAACTTTTGACTGATTCTACATTATAATCATTTTAAACATGTATAAAACAATCCTATGTTATATTAAAGATAGTGTTTTATAATATATAAAAATTAAATGAAAATAAGTAAATTTAAGAAATTATTCATTCAATTTAACCAACTTATAAATATTACTTTTAAAATAAATTATTAATATCTCTTATTGAGTGTTTAATTAAATAAGTTAAATGGTGTTAATATGGATGTAATAGAAATAATTAAGGATGCTTTTGTATTTCCATCAAAAGACATGAAAACATTATTAATTTATGTTTTATTATCATTAGTGGCTGCCGGATTTTCTTTTTTCGGAACAGTAGTTTATGTTTTAGGATTTGTTAACCCCGAATGTTTTATGTGGGGTGGAATGGCCGTCATTATTTCCTTGTTAATTGGATGGGTAATGTATGGTTATTTAATCAGTGTTATTAAATCTGGAATTGAACGATCTGATGAAGTTCCGGGATTTGAATGGTGGGAAAATTTCATCACAGGTTTTAATAATTTCATTGTCACAATCGTTTACTTTGTAATTCCTGCTTTTATTACATTAATCGTAGGATACATTACAAATGTTTACGGTAATGCTATGATTGTTGCTCAAGAAATTTATTTACAGGCCACCTATTCATATATGGGATCTTCTTCTGCTATTGCATTTGATGCAATATATCAGGCATTGGTCAATTTGCTATTTTCTTTAACAATAACTATCACTGTTGCCGTAGTTGTATTTGTAATCTTCTCATTCCTACAAACTATGGCGGAAGCAAGATTAGCAAATACTGGTAGTCTAAGTGAGGCTTTAAATGTTTTTGAAGCGGCAAAAGACATAAGAAGAATTGGTATCGGTAAGGTAATAATTTTAGTCTTATTAGTTATTATAATTGTTGCAGTTATTGAGATGATTTTTTCAGCTTTATTCAGCATTATACCAATCTTATCAATTCTTTCAATTATAATCGCCCCATACTTGGCATTCTTTGCTCAAAGAGCTGTTGGATTATTATATTCTGATATAGCTTAATATTTTAAGCTATTCTTTTTTCTTTTTTTTGAAAATTTAGGGAAGTTTAAATTCCATGTTGTACATGCCTCTTTTTAAAAAAGATTTTTTATTGTAGACTTCAAATCCCAACCTTTCATATAATGCCTTTGCTTTTGGATTTCTGAAATCAGCATCCAGGATAACTCTTTTATATCCCTTTTTTTGAGCATAATCAATAACATCTTTAATGACTTTTGTTCCATAACCCTTTGACCTTTGATTTTCATCGATAGCTATTTCTGCAATATAAACATCATCTTTTTTAATGTCACAAATAACGAAATAGTCCAGTATATCAACAATTAACAGTTTAATGGAACTGAAATGAAATGTGGGTTGGTTGTCATGAGTATATGCGACTAACATTCCAATTAGGTCTTCGTTATCATAAATAACCTTAATGCATTCTTCTTTTTTTAGATTTTTTTCAAGAGCAGCAATTGCTTTTTCTTTTGAACAAAAAAGTTTGTCATATGTTCTAAAGTCTACATTATATTTCAATGTTGCAATTTTAGTTATATCATGAATTTGGGGATTGAAATTCAAATATTCCATTGTTTCTCCCTTTAATATTTGGTGTATAAAATTTTTCAAATCATTATATTAATCACGGAGTTAAAAAATTGGTTTTTTAATTTATTTCTGAAAATAAAGAAAAAAAGATTTTAAAAAAATAAAAATAGAAGCAATCAAAAGATTGCTTATTAATTTACTATTCTAGATATAATCTTATTCCTTGGATGATTAAAGCTACGCCTATAAGAATTGCAGCGAAAAGCGGTTGGCCAAGTGAGAATCCTCCAAGAATAAAGGATACTATACCGAGAATTATCATCAATACTGAAGCAAGTTTTGATGTTTGAGTATCTGAAAATAGACCAAGAATACCAGCTAAAAGGATTATGATTCCAATAATATAGAATTGTAATCCTAAAATGAATGATAATGCATCAATGTTAAATATGAATAGCAGTCCGAATATAATTGACAGAATACCAATAATGATATTGCTTGCTGTAAATCCGGCTAATACTAATGCTATACCAAAGAATAACAAACTTATTCCAATAATAATGGATACTACTCCAGAACTAAAAATTGGGAAAATTATAAAAATTAATCCTAAAATTATGGATAATATCCCGGATATTTTATTTGCCTCCATGTTTTTTCCTCCAAATTTTGTTATATTCACCTTTTCCCGTGAAAAATATAAAAATTCAAAAAAGCAGTATGCTTTTTTATGTTATTAATTATTTTCTTTAGACTATTTAATTTTTATTAAGAAAATATTTTTTCCATGATTCGGATTGAAAGTGATGATTAGTGAAGTTGAAGATTTTTTAATAATTCCGTTATGTTAAGATGACCATATTTTGTATGTAGTTTTAGTATTTCAACATTTTATTTGGGATATGATATCTGCATTAATATACCAAACATTTAATCTGTTAAGAGAATGTGCTTTCATATACACCATTTTTTTAAAAGTGGATATGTTTCTCGAATCATTATTGTTAATGTTAAAGTTGGTTCATTTAATTAAATCTAAAAAAATAACTATTAATTATGTTGATGTTATTTGCTTGGAAACAAGGGTGGTGATGAAAATGGTTTTCAAGTTAAATCTAGTTTTTCATAACTATTAATTATATTAAAATCTAAAATTTTATATAGTCATAGTTTTGTAATATGAATATAATTTTTACTTGCTAGGTGTAAAAATGGAAAGAAAGTTAAATGTTCCGATTAAAGATGAAAATTTGGATGAGTTAAAAGCTGGTGATGTTGTTTATTTGACTGGAAATATATTAACAGCTCGTGATCAGGCTCATAAAAGGTTGCTTGAAAGAGGAGCTCCGTTAAATATTGAAGGTGCTGTTCTTTTCCATGCTGGCCCAATTATTACTCAGGAAGATGGGAAGTATAAAATGGTGGCTATTGGTCCCACCACATCAATGAGGATGAATCCTTATCAAAGTGATGTTTTGGATATGGGTCCAAAAATTGTCATAGGAAAAGGTGGAATGGATGATAATGTCAGAGAAGCGTTAATTAGAAATAAGGCATTATATGTTGTAGCTACTGGTGGTTGCGCTGCATTATATGTTGATGCTGTTGAAGAAATTGAAAGTGTGAACTGGTTGGATTTGGGAATGCCAGAAGCCATGTGGAATTTAAAAGTTAAAGATTTTGGCCCACTTATAGTTGCAATGGATAGTGAGGGAAATAGTCTGTATGATTGATTTTTAAAGATTGATGGGGAATACTTATATATAATTTTATGTAAAGTATATTTAATTAATTTAATAATGGCTACTTTGAGATTAAAAAATAGGAAGTGATTATTATGGCTGATATTGATGAACTTGCAGAAAAAAAGTTAAAATCTAGAATGACAAAAATTAGGAAATGTAATAGGGAACCTGAAGAGAAAGAAAAGTTTTCTCAAAAATTTGGTACTTCTTTTGAAATTGAATTCCAAAATAAGAATCCTGATAAACTTACTGATGGTATAACCATATTTACAAGTCCTGAAGGTAAAGTTTTATTTGCAGAGTATTACTATCAAATTCCAGAGGATGAAGAATATACTTCTGTTGACATTACTGAAAAACAATTAAAATCCATCATCGAATTCTTTGAAGATTATAAATTGCAATTGGATGATTCTGATTAAATGATAGTTAATAATTCTTTGGATGAAGTTAAAAAGAGGGAAAATGCGCTTTCAATTATTAAAAATATAGTTGGAAGTGCTGGTCGTTCTTCTTTATTTGATTTGACAGGACTGTCAGGGGGATTTATTGCCAGTCCTTCAGAACTTAGTTTATTGGAAACCTATGTCGGTCCGGCTATTTTTGAAGAGGCCCTTCAGAAGGTTGGAGTGGAACATATGGGTGGGGATAAGGTCATCCCACTAAATAGAACTTCATCAGGAATTCTTGCTACAATTTTAACTATAGTAAATAAAGACTCTAATGTAGTTCATTATTTGGCAGAGTTGCCTGCCCACCCATCTATTCCGAGAAGCTGTGCATTAGTTGGGGCTAATTATTCAGAAACTGATAAATTTGATGAGTTTTCAATTCCTGAAAATACATCTTTGGTTGTAATTACAGGTTCCACAATGGATCATAAGGTAATTGATGAAGATGAATTTAAAAAAGTAATTGAAATGGCTCACGAAAAAAATATTCCTGTCATGGTGGATGATGCATCTGGTGCAAGGTTAAGAACCGTTATTTTTAACCAAGCAAAAGCTTGCGATTTGGGAGCAGACATTGCCATTACAAGCACAGATAAATTAATGCCTGGTCCAAGAGGGGGGCTTATGGCGGGTTGTGAAGATTTAATTGATGAAATAAAAGTTAAGGTAAATCAGTTTGGTCTTGAAGCGCAACCTCCGGCTGTTCTTGCTATGTTAAATGGAATTAAAAATTTCAGTGAAGATAATTTAATTAATAGTCTTGAAAGAAAAGATGAATTATTTGAATTACTGAATTCTAATTTTGAAAATTTCGAAAAGACACCTACTGGAGTGATGATAACTCCTCAAGGTTTGTCCAAGGAGATTAACATAAAACATAATTTATCAGATGATGATTTGGCATTTGTATTTTCTTTTATTTTATTAAGAGACCATGGAATTATTACTATTCCAGCAGTTTCAATGCCCGGTGCATCTGCAACAATAAGATTTGACCTATCAACTGAAGATGCGTTTAAACTAAATTTAAATGATTTGAATAAAAAAATAGAATCTTCATTTAAGAAACTACAGAAAGCAGTTTCAAATGAAGATGAATGTAGGGAGATTGTATTTATTTCTTGATTATACATTCTCCAGAAATTACTTTTTCTAAGGTTCCATCAATTTTTTCAACAACAAGAGCTCCTTCTTTACCAATACCCAATACATATGCATCATAATAAGTATTGAAAGGTTCTCTAACTTCTACAATTTTTCCAATTGAATATGAACGTTTTCTCCATTCTTTTAAGATGTCTTCATATTCTTCATTGTTAAATTGTCCAATGATTTTTTCAAATTCTTCTAGGAATAGTTTTATTAAATGATTTTCATTGCCTTCTCTTTTTAGTTCCGCTTTCAGTGTTGTTGTTCCTTCTTGCAATTCTTCAGGGAATTGTTCAACATCAAGATTAGCGTCAATACCAACTCCAACAATAACGCTTTCAATGGTATTGAATTTAGCTACGGCTTCAGTCAATATTCCACATACCTTTTTATCATTAATTATGATGTCATTTGGCCATTTGATTTCAGGGTTTTCAACACCGATTTCTTCGAGAGTTTTTGCAACAGCCACTCCGGTAGCCAATGTTATTAAAGGTAATTTGGAATGGTCTACATTTGGTTTTAATATGATTGATAACCATACTCCACCTAAAGGAGATTCCCAAACTTTACCTGATCTTCCTTTTGCTTGGGTTTGTTTTTCGGAGATAATGACAGTTCCATTTTCAACATCATTCATTGATAAGAATTTTGCAATAGTATTTGTTGACAAAACTTCATTGTAGATATATAAATTTTTACCAATGTATTCAGTATCCAGGTCTTTTGAAATTTCAGATGCTTTAATGTAGGAGGTATCCTCTTTTCCAAGTTCTTTTACAATGTTTGAAAAATCATTTAAATCAATGTCTTTTATTTCACTTATTGTATCATCAGAAAGTTTATTTTCTTTTTTTAATAAGTTAACAATTTCTTTTTGCATTTAATTATCTCCAATTTATTTTTTTTGCATTTTTTGACTTCTAGCAACATTTTGATAGGAACCAACAGCTGCTGAGATGGCAGCTATTTTTTTGCTAGGCATAAAGGTGGATTTTAATTTGTTTACAATTTCAGCATCTTCAACAATTACATTCTCCATCTCTTTATCGATACCTTTTTTGTGTTCGTCAATAAAGTGAGTGTTTAAATCTCCTGAAATGAAATTAGGATTTCTTAAAATAGCTTTATGGAATGGAATTGTGGTTTTAACACCTAAAATAATGTATTCGCTTAATGCCCTTTTCATTCTGTTAATTGCATCGGTTCTGCTTCTTCCATATGTTATCAATTTTGAAATCATTGAATCGTAGAATGTTGGGATGGTATAATTCATATATACTCCACTGTCTAAACGTACACCAGGTCCACCTGGAGATCGGTATCCGGTAATTTTTCCAGGATTAGGTGCAAAATCATTAAGAGGGTCTTCTGCATTAATACGGCATTCTATAGCGTGACCTGTTACTTGTATGTCATTTTGTGAATAGCTTAGTTCTTCACCTGCAGCTATTCTGATTTGTTCCTTTATTAAATCTGTATTGGTAACAAGCTCTGTAATTGGGTGTTCTACTTGTATACGAGTATTCATTTCAAGGAAATAATATTCTCCATTATCATACAGGAATTCAACAGTACCTGCACTTGTATATCCAATATATTCTGCAGCTTTTACAGCGCTTCCACCCATTTCTTCCCTTAATTCTTCGGTCATAATTGGGGAAGGAGCTTCTTCTAGAAGCTTTTGATGTCTTCTTTGAATGGAACATTCCCTATCTGCCACATGTATTGCATTTCCATGTTCATCCGCTAAAAGTTGGAATTCGATATGACGAGGCTGTTCAAGGTATTTTTCAATAAATACTGTTGAATCACCAAAGTTGGTTGATGCGACAGATTGTGTGGATTCGATAGCACGTACAAGTTCGTCTTCCTGATAAACTGCACGCATACCAATACCTCCACCTCCTGCAGAAGCTTTTACAATTACAGGATAACCAATTTGAGCAGCAATTTCTTTAGCCTCTTCAATGTCTGTAACACCTTCGGGTGTACCTTCAATAACTGGAACTCCTGCTTTTTTCATCAAAGCTTTGGAGGTGATTTTATCTCCCATTTGGTTAATAACTTCTCCACTAGGACCAATAAGTTTTATTCCATTTTTTTCACATTCTTCTCCAAATTTTGAATTTTCTGCTAAAAATCCATAACCTGGATGTATTGCATCTGCACCAGATTCCAATGCAATGTTAATGATTTTATCTATATTTAAATAAGATTTTGCCGGTGAAGGATTACCTAAAGGATAACTTTCATCAGCATAGTTTGTGTAAAGAGAAGTTGCATCAGCATCAGAGTAAATAGCTACGCTTTCAATATCAAGTTCACGACAAGCACGCATGACTCTTATTGCAATTTCTCCTCTATTTGCAATTAATACTTTTTCAAACATATGAAACCTCGAAGTAATTTTTTTTCTTAATAATATAATTATATAAAATATAATAATTAAATATGTTGATTAGATGAAAAAAATTACACGTAAAAAACATTTAGAAATGAGACTTCAAAATATTCCTTCTCATCCAAATCCTAAAGTAAATCTTGAACAGTATACTACTCCATCAATTATTGCTGCTGATTTGGTGTGGAATGCCTATTCATTGGGTGACATTGAGTGTAAAAATGTTCTTGATTTGGGTTGTGGCACAGGAATATTTGCTATAGCATCGACTTTAATGGGTGCCAAGTTGGCGGTTGGTGTAGATATTGACAAGGATTCAATCGAGTTGGCTAGGGATGTTTCAGATAATTTAAATCTTGATAATTTAAATTTCATAGAAACCGACATTGTTGATTTTAATTATGGCTCTCATGTTGATACTGTGTTTCAAAATCCTCCTTTCGGATCCCAGAAAAAAGCTCAAAAAGGTCAGGATCTGAAATTTGTAAGAAAAGCCATTGAACTTGAACCTGATGTGTTATACTCTTTTCATATGGCATCAAGTGAAGAGTTTCTCTTGAATTATTATCAGGAAAATAATTTTCATATAACTCATATTTTCAGGTATAATTTTCCAATTCCCAAGATTTATGAGTTTCATACCAAAGAAAATCAAAATATTGATGTTATTGTACTGAGAGCAACATTGTAGTTAATTTTAAATTTTATAATGTTGTTATTTTTTCTTATTTTTACTCAAAAAAACAATACCTTTATATAGTGGATAGTATATATTTTATATTAATATATTCTCTGAGTATAAAAAAGTTGGTAGCATAAAAAGAAGCTACGGATATTATAATTGATATAATATTTTTGTAAATGTGTAAGTCTATTAGTGATAGCTATATAAATGTAGGGTAATCTTTATATACTTTAGATTGTATAATTTATACTAATGTATAAAGATGAGCTATCTATATTTATTCCAAATTCATTTCTTTCTGAGTCTAAAGATCTCAAAATTCGTACCTATAAGGTGGGAATTTTAGGTAGAGCTTTAGCGATTTTTCAAGCAGATAATGTTGTTATTTATAATGATGACAATGTTAAAAATGAAGATGGAGAGAATGATGGAAGGTTTATTGCTGAAGTTTTGAGTTATATGAATACTCCTCAATATTTGAGGAAGCAAGCATTTCCTATAAAGGCAGAACTGAAGCATGTTGGTATTCTTCCACCACTTAGAACTCCGCATCATCCTGTTAATAGTCAGCCAGACGTGGGTGATTATAGACAAGGTTTCACTGTTAAGAGAAATAAGAAAGGAACTTTTGTTGATATAGGTATGGATAAACTTGCATTCTGTAAAGAGCAACTTTCAGTTAAAAAAATTTTTGACTTTAAGATTACTAAAATTGCTAAGAAAGAAGTAATAGTCACACCTGATAAACCAGATGACGTTTACTGGGGATATAATGTTATCTCCTCTAATAAGAGTCTTAAAAATAGCTTAAAATTAATTAAACCGAATCTTGTAATTGAAACTACAAGATATGGAGATTATATTGATTCTATTTTTGATGAATTAAAACATAAAGTAGATGAATGTAATAGTATTGCTATTTTATTTGGTGGCCCTTATTCTTCAATTCAAGAGGATGTTTCCGGTCAGAATTGGGATTTGATTAAATTAAATACCATTCCAGATCAAGGAACTGAAACTGTTAGAACTGAAGAGGCAGTTGTCGCTACACTTTCTTTATTCAACTTTATGAGATTTTAATTCTCTTTATAAATTTATTAGTTTACACGCTGATAGATAACTTGCTCAACTTTTTATACATTGATATTTTTAGGACTTGCCTAGAAATAAACTTAGCACAGAATGATTTATACATTGAATATATTCTTTATTGTGCTTCAATTGAATTAGACTCAATGGAATATATTGAAATTAATATTTATCTAGTTGTAATTATTTTTACAGCTATTTATTATTCGATGAGATTATATTCTGTATAATTTTGTCAAACTTTAAGAATAGTTATTTGTTTAGCTATTCGCTTAAAAAATTAAAATAATTTAAAAAATAAAGGAAAAAATTATAATTAAGGAGGTTAAATTAAATGGTAAGACATCACCAGCCAAGAAAAGGGTCTGTTGCTTTTAGTCCAAGGAAAAGAGCAGCTAAAGAGACTCCTAGAGTAAAATCTTGGCCACAAATTGATGAACCAAAATTACTCGGCCTCGCAGGTTATAAAGTCGGTATGACTCACGCATTAGTCACTGATACTGATAAAAACTCTCCAACCAATGGTATGGAAGTTTTCACTCCAATAACTGTATTGGAAGTGCCTCCGGTCGTAGTAATGGGAATTAGAGCTTATGAAAAAACTTCTCGTGGTTTGAAAGTAATCACCGAAGTACTTGCAGACAATTTAGATCAAGAACTTTCAAGGAAAATTTCTCTTCCTAAAGAATACAATAAATCTGAAGCTATTGCAAAAATACAAGGTGCATTAGAAAACACAGAAGAAATTAGAGTCTTAGTACACACAAATCCAAAAGTAACTAGCGTACCTAAGAAAAAACCAGACATATTCGAATGTGGAATTGGAGGATCAAATCCTGAAGAAAAATTAAATACTGCATTAGAATTATTAGGTAATGAAGTAAAAGCTAGCGAAATCTTCAATGAAGGAGAATTTGTTGATGCAATTGCAACTACAAAAGGAAAAGGATTCCAAGGTGTAGTAAAAAGATGGGGAATTAGAATTCAATATGGTAAAGCTGTAAGAGCAGGTAAAGGTAGACACGTAGGTTCTATTGGTCCTTGGACACCAAGAAGAACAATGTGGACTGTAGCTCAAGCAGGTCAAATGGGTTACCATAAAAGAACTGAATTCAATAAAAGGATTTTAAAAATCGCATCAGCTGATGAAGTTGACCAAATCAACCCAGATGGTGGATTTGTAAAATACGGACTTGTCAAAAATGATTATGTTTTAGTAAAAGGATCCCTCCCAGGACCTTCCAAAAGATTAGTTATTTTAAGACAACCTATTAGACCTAATAATAAAGCTGAGGATATACCTCAAATAAACTATATAAGTACAAAATCTAAACAAGGGGTATAATCATGAAAGTTAACGTTTATTCTATTGAAGGGGAAGTAAAAGAAGAAATGGAACTTCCTGCTATTTTTGATGAAGTATACAGACCAGATTTAATCAAAAGAGCTGTACTTTCTGCTCAATCTGCTAGAGTACAACCATGGGGTAATGACCCAATGGCTGGTAAAAGAACTTCCGCAAAAGGATGGGGTTCAGGTAGAGGTACCGCAAGAGTACCAAGGATTAAAAATGGTTCAAAAGCAGCTTTCGTACCAATGGCTATTGGTGGTAGACAAGCACATCCTACTAGAGCTGAAAAAAATCATCATGAAAAAATCAACATAAAAGAAAGAAGATTTGCTATCAGATCTGCTGTTGCAGCAACAACCAATAAAGAGATTGTTGAAAACAGAGGTCACAAAGTTGCAGATTTAGAACAAGTACCTATTATTGTTGAAGATGATCTTGAAGCTGTTAAAACTGCTAAACAATCTCGTGAAATCTTCGAAAAATTAGGCGTATATGATGATGTTATTCGTGCTAAAGAAGGTAAAAGAATCAGAGCTGGTAGAGGAAAAACTAGAGGAAGAAAATACAAAAAAGTAAAAGGACCTCTTGTTGTTGTCGGTGAAGATAAAGGTATTTCCTTAGGTGCAAGAAACCATGCTGGTGTAGATGTCGTTGTGGTTGAAAACTTAAATGCTGAATTATTGGCACCAGGTACTCACCCAGGAAGACTCACTGTTTACACCAAATCAGCTGTTGAAAAGTTAGGAGGTTTATTCCAATAATTTTGGATAAATAGGTGATTATTATGGATTCATACTCAATTATTATTAAACCTCATGTTACTGAAAAAACCATGAACTTAATCGATTTAAACAATGAAATCACTTTTGTTGTTAATCGTAAAGCTAACAAAAGCCAAATCAAAAGAGCTTTTGAAGAGTTATATGAAGAAAAAGTTGCAAAAATTAATACTCATATCACTCCAAAAGGTATAAAAGTAGCATATATTAAACTTGTTGAAGAAGAAATGGCAGAAGAACTCGCTGTCAGAATGGGAGTATTCTAAGGAGGAATTATAATGGGAAAACGATTAATTCATCAAAGAAGAGGTAGAGGAACTCCTGCACACCGTGTTGCTTCTCACCGTTTTAAAGATAAAATCAGATACAGATCTTACGATGCTTTAGAAAAAGAAGGCAGTATCAAAGGAAAAGTCATAGATATCGTACATGACCCAGCAAGAACTGCTCCTATTGCAGAAGTAAAATTCGAAAATGGTGAAAAGAAATTTATCTTAGCACCTGAAAGCATTCAAGTTGATGATGAAATTGAATGTGGTATTTCTGCACCAATCAAATTCGGTAATACATTACCACTTGCTGAAATTCCTGAAGGTACCCCAATTTATGATATTGAAAACACTCCTGGAGATGGAGGTCGTTTTGTAAGATCTTCTGGAACTTATGCTAATGTAGTTACTCACGATGCTAATCAAACTGTTGTTGAATTACCATCCGGGGAATTAAAATACTTAAATCCTAACTGCCGTGCTAGTATTGGTGTAGTAGCTGGTGGAGGAAGAAAAGATAAACCATTCCTTAAAGCTGGTAAAAAATGGCATGCTTATAAAGCTAAAGGTAAGAAATTCATGACTGTAAGAGGAGTAGCAATGAATGCTGTTGATCACCCTCACGGGGGAGGTAACAGACAACATCCTGGTCGTCCAACCACTGTTTCAAGACATGCACCACCAGGAAGAAAAGTTGGTTCAATTGCAGCTAAAAGAACAGGTTTAAAAAGATAGATAGAGGGTGTTTCATTGGCAAGAAAAGTATTTAAATATAAAGGTTATACTCTTGAAGAATTACAAGCTATGTCTTTAGAGGAAGTAATGGAATTACTCCCTGCAAGACAAAGAAGATCTTTAAAGAGAGGATTCTTACCAAGACAACAAATTGTTTTGGATAAAATGAGGAAATTAAATAAAGAAGGAACTAAAGATGGTCGTCCTGTTGTAATCAGGACCCACTGTAGAGACATGATTGTTATACCTGAAATGGTTGGAACCACTTTCGGTATTTATGATGGTCAAAATTTTGTAGAAGTTACTATTGCACCAGAAATGATTGGACATTACTTTGGTGAATACGCACCAACTAGAAAAAGAGTTCAACACGGTGACCCTGGTATGGGTGCTACTAGATCATCCATGTTTGTACCACTTAAATAAGGAGATTAAAACATGGCTAACAAATATGCTTATAATAAAGAAGTTGATGAAGCAAAAACTGCACGTGCTATGGCTAAATCCCTTAAGATTTCTCCAAAACACAGTGTTGAAATTTGCAGTGCAATCAGAGGAATGGAAGTAGTTAAAGCTAAAGCTTACTTAGAAGATGTTATTGGTATGAAAAAAGCTGTTCCTTTCAAAAGACACAACAAAAAAGTTGGTCACAGAAAAGGACAAGAAGGATGGCCTTCCGGTAGATACCCTGTAAAAGCTGCAGAACAAATTTTAAAAGTTTTAGAAAATGCTGAAGCTAATGCAGAGTACAAAGGTATGGACACTGAAAAATTATTCATTGAACATATCTCAAGCCACAAAGGTGTTGTAATTCCTGGTTACATTCCAAGAGCATTCGGAAGAATGACTCCATTCAATACCCCAACTACTCATATTCAAATTGTATTACAGGAGGCTAACTAATGATAGAAAAAGATTTCGTTCAAGAAGGCCTTAGAAGAACTAGAATTGACGAATACTTAGAAAAAGAACTTGAAAGAGCTGGATACGGAGGTATGGAAGTTCAAATTACACCTTTAGGTACTATGGTTATTGTTTACGCAGAAAGACCTGGTATGGTAATTGGTAGGGGTGGAAAAAACGTAAGAACTATTACCAACACTCTTAAAAATGAATTTGGATTAGATAATCCTCAAATTGAAGTTAAAGAAGTTGAAGTTCCTGAACTCAACCCTAAAATCATGGCTTATAAAATTTCTAACATGTTACAAAGAGGTATGCACTTCAGAAGAGTTGCTTACTCCACTATTCGTAGAATTATGGGTGCAGGAGCTCAAGGTGTAGAAGTTACTATTTCTGGTAAAATCAGAGGTTCTAGATCTGCTGTAGCTAAATTTGTTGAAGGATACATTAAAAAATGTGGAGAACCTTCAATCAGATTAGTTGAAGAAGGTTTTGCTACTGCTGAATTAAAACCTGGTGTATTAGGTATTTATGTAAGAATTATGCCTCCAGAAACTGTATTACCTGATTCTGTTGAAATCCTTCCTCCAAAAGTCATCATTGAAGAAGATGGTGAAGTTATTGAAGAAGAAATCGATGTTGAAACCGAAGAAATCATCGAAGAAGAGATTATTGAGGAAGTTGAAGATCTCGAAGAATTAGAAGAAGTTGTTGAAGAAGATTCTGCTGAAGAAGTAGAGGAAGATGATAGTTAAATATTTAAATTTAATTATCCAAAAGAGTTGGAACAATGGCGATTTTAAGAAGTAAAGAAATTTGGGACATGGAAGTTGATGAGATTCAAGAAAAATTAGTTGAACTCAGAACTGAATTATCCAAAAATGTTTCTAAAAGTGCAGCTGCTGGGGTTGTTGAAAACCCTGGAAAAATTAGAGAATTAAAAAGAACAATTGCTCGTGTTCTTACAATATTGAATGAAAAACAAAAGGAGAATTAAATGTCAAAAATCTGTGATGTATGTGGGCTTCCTGAAGAACTTTGTGTTTGTGAAGAAATTGCACGTGAAGTTCAGACTCTAAAAGTTTTTACAGTTAGAAGAAGATTCGGAAAACTCATGACAATTATCGAAGGTATAGATGAACATGACATAGATATCAAAGAACTCACTAAAACACTCAAAGCTAAATGTGCTTGTGGTGGGACTGCTAAAAATGGCCAAATAGAACTTCAAGGTGACCATAAAGTTAAGGTTAAAGAAGTTTTATCTGATATGGGTTTTTCATCTGATACTATCGAAATTCGTGAATCTAAGAAGAATAATAAAAAAAGGAGATAGTTCATCTATTCGATATGTTTTTCAATAAAATTTTGTAATTTTCTGCATGATTTATTGTAAATATTTCATTAAGAGATGGGATTATGATTACTTCTAAAAATTTGGTTCACCATGAATTCATCGGATTGAGGGTTCAGGCAACCAGTGAGAAGAATTCATCTCTTAAATTAATAGGAACAATTATTGATGAAACTAAGAATACCATTAAAATTGAGGATGAGAATAAGGCTGAAAAGATTATTCCAAAAAAAGGTTCAATTTTTGTGTTTGAACTTCCAAACGGGGAAAAAATAGAAATTAATGGTACAATTTTATCAATTCGTCCTGAAGATAGAATAAAAAAAAGATTTAAAAAAATATAAATGGTGATAATATGGTTGGGCTTAATGTTCAAGAACCAGAAACTACATGTGATGATCCTAACTGCCCTTTCCACGGAACTTTACCTGTAAGAGGTCAAGTTTTAGAAGGTGTTGTTGTAAGTAATAAAGCGGAAAGGACTATTACTGTTGAACGTAGTTACTACAAATTCATTAGAAAATATGAAAGATATGAAAAAAGGAAATCCAAAATTAACGTTCACAAACCTGATTGTTTAAATGTTAATGTTGGAGATTCCGTAAAAGTTGCAGAATGCAGACCATTGAGTAAAACTAAACATTTTGTTTTAGTTGAAGTTAAAGGAGAGTAAATATTATGAAACCATTAACCTCAAATGTTTCTAAAGCATTACCAATTGGAGCAACTTTACAATGTGTTGACAACACTGGTGCACGTGAAATCGAAATTATTTCCGTAAAAGGATTTAAAGGTGTAAGAAGAAGATTAGATGTTGCTGGTGTCGGGGATTTAGTTGTTGCTTCAGTTAAAAAAGGAACTGCTGACATGAGAAGAGAAGTTGTTAATGCAGTAGTAGTTAGACAGAAAAAAGAATACAGACGTGCTGATGGTCTTCGTGTTAAATTTGAAGATAATGCAGCTGTAATCATTACTCCTGAAGGAATCTTAAAAGGTTCAGAAATTAGAGGTCCTGTTGCTAAAGAAGCAGCTGACAGATGGCCTAGTGTTGGTAGTGCAGCAAGTATTTTAGTATAAGGTGAAAAAATGTCAAAACAACCAAGAAAACAAAGAAAAGCTCTTTACAATGCTCCTGCTCACGCACGTGGAAAACATTTAAGTGCTTCTTTAAGTAAAGATTTAAGGGCAAAAGTAGGAAAAAGATCTTTACCTATTAGAACAGGAGATAAAGTTAGTGTTGTCCGTGGAGACTTTAAAGGACATGAAGGAGAAGTTCTTAGTGTAGATTACACTTCTTACAAAGTAACTATTGAAGACGTTACTTTATCAAAACCTGATGGAACTGCTACTTTCCTTCCTGTTGATCCATCTAACTTAGTAATTATTGATGCAGATTTAAAAGACGATAGAAGAATTAAAAATAAAGGAGATAATTAAAATGGCTAAAATGGGATCTAGAAAACATCTTAAAAGATATAAAGCACCTAAATCTTGGCCTATTCATCCTAAAGAAGACACTTGGACTGTAAAACCTTCTGCAGGTTCACATTCCATTAATGATTCTATTCCATTAACTTTAGTTATCAGAGATGTTTTAAAATTAGCTGATAACTCCAGAGAAGCTAAAAGAATTATCAACTCTGGTAATGTTTTAGTTGATGGAAGAGTTGTTAAAGATTACAAATTCCCAGTTGGTTTCATGGATATCATTGAAATTCCAAAAACTGGTGAATCTTACAGAGTTCTTTTAGATAGAAAAGGAAGATTACAATTAGATTTAATTGATGATAATAGTGCTAAATTATCTAAAATTGTTAATAAATCTACCATTAAAGGTGGTAAAACTCAATTAAACCTTCACGATGGTAAAAATGTTATCATTGATGAAGATGCATACTCTGTTGGAGATGTAATTTCTTTAAAAGTACCTGAACAAGAAATTGGTGAAGTATATCCTTTACAAGAAGGTGCTACTGTACTTGTTACTGGTGGTAAACACACCGGTGAATTAGGTACCGTAACTGAAATTATTGAAAATAAATCTTCCAATCCAAATACTATTATTATCGAAAATAGTTCAAAAGATGATTTCTTAACTTTAAAAGATTATGCATTTGTTGTTGGTACTGATGCACCATCAATATCTTTATTGGAGGTTAATAAATGAACCCAATGAACGAAGTACGTATTGAAAAAGCTACTGTCAGTATTGGTGTTGGTGAAGCAGGTGAAAGATTAGAACGTGCTATTACTTTATTAGAAAGCATGTTTGACCAAAGTCCTGTAAAAACCTATTCCAAAGTTACCAATCCTGAATGGGGAATTAGAAAACGCCAACCAATTGCATGTAAATTAACTTTACGTGGCGAAAAAGCTGACAAAGCTATTGATATGGTTTTAGAAGGTATTAGTAGAAATATCAAACCTACTCAATTTGATGCTCAAGGAAACCTTTCTTTCGGTATTAAAGAACACATTGATATTCCAGGTATGAGATATAATCCTGATATCGGTATCTTCGGTATGAACGTATCTGTTACCTTTGAAAAACCAGGTTACAGAATAGCAAGAAGAAAAATCAGACAAAAGAAAGTTCCTCAAAAACATAGAATTTCTAAAGAAGAAACTATGAAATTTATGGAAGAAAACTTTAAAGTTAATTATGTAACTGAATAGGTGATATTTTGCCAAGAAAATACGGAAAAGCTGCAAAAAAATGTAGTCGTTGTGGAGACCATTCTGCTATGGTCAGCAGATATGGAATAAATTTATGCAGACAATGTTTTAGGGAAGTTGCTCCTAAAATGGGATTTAAAAAATATAATTAGAGGTTTTAATTATGAGTCTTATGGATCCTCTTGCTGATGCTTTAACTAATATCAGAAATAACGAATTGCAAGTAAATGACTCTTGTGTTATTTCTCCTGCTTCCAAATTAATTGGACAAGTTTTAAGCACTATGCAAAAAGAGAATTATATTGGTAATTTTGAATATGTTGATGATAACAGGGCAGGAAAATTCATAGTTGAATTAAAAGGTAACATTAACAAATGTGGTGTTATCAAACCTCGTCACGCTGTTAAAAAAGATGAATTTGAGAAATTTGAAAAAAGATATTTGCCAGCAAAAAACTTTGGTATTTTAATTGTCACTACTCCTAAAGGAATTATGACTCACTATGAGGCTAAAGAATTAGGAATTGGTGGACGTTTGTTGGCTTACATGTATTAGGTGATAAAATGGTAGTAGCTGCAGCTATAAGGGAAACAATTGAAGTCCCTGAAGGCGTTGAAGTTATAATTGAAAATAATGAGGTTTCTGTAAAAGGACCTAATGGAGAAGACTCCAGAAAATTTACTTATCCTAATGTAAATATTAAAAAGGATGATGATGTTGTTGTTTTAGAAACAGCATTTCCAAAAAAGAAAGATAAAGCAATGATTGGAACTACAAGAGCACACATTAACAATATGATTGTTGGTGTCACTGATGGTTTTACATACCACATGAAAATTGTATTTGCTCACTTTCCAATGACAGTAAAAGTTCAAAACGATACAGTAGTAATTGACAATTTCCTCGGGGAAAGACACCCAAGAACTGCTAAAATAGTAGGTTCTGCTAAAGTAGCAGTTAAAGGTGATGAGGTAACAATTACAGGTATTAATAAGGAACATGTTGGTCAAACTATGGCTAACTTAGAACAAGCAACTAAAATTAAAGGAAGAGATCCTAGAGTATTCCAAGACGGAATATACTTAACTAGCAAAGAATAAATTTGGTGATTTAAATGGCTAACAAAAGATTTAAAAGACAAGAATATGCTCGTTATAAAAAACTTGGAATCAAATGGAGACGCCCTAGAGGTAAAACCAGTAAAATGAGAAGATATGAAGCAGGTAAACCTGACATGCCAGCTATTGGTTACAGAACCCCTAGAGCAATAAGGGACTTACACCCTTCAGGATATAATGATGTTCTTGTTCACAATATGCAAGAATTAGAAGACTTAGATCCAGCATCAGATGCTGCAAGAATAAGTGCTTCTATCGGTAAAAGGAAAAAAGCTTTGATGTTAGAAAAAGCATCAGAACTCGGAATTAAAGTTTTAAATAAATAAATTATTCATATTTATAAGTTAAATCAATTCCGGGGTTTTATTTGAATTGATTTGACTATTTAAATTAAATAAGGGAATTTAGATTAATATCTAAATTTATCAGCTATGCTGAAAACGGAGGATTATATACATGAATCTTACAACTCAAAAAAGATTAGCTGCTAGTATACTCAAAGTAGGTCTTAATCGTGTATGGATTGATCCAGAAAGATTAGAAGAAGTATCTATGGCAATTACTAGAGAAGGTGTAAAGCAGTTAATTAATGATGGAGCTATTAAAGCAAAACCTCAAAAAGGTATTAGTAGCTACAGATCTAAAAAAATTAAAGAACAAAAAGCAAAAGGTAAAAGAAAAGGTAGAGGTAGCGTAAAAGGGGCTAAAAAAGCACGTACTCCTAAGAAAAAAGCATGGATGACTACTATCAGGGCTTTAAGAAAAGACCTTAAAGAAATGCGTGATGAAGAAGTAATTGATGCTACTACCTATCGTAAATTATACAAAATGGCTAAGGGTGGCGCATTTAGAAGTAAATCTTACATGAGAAACTACGCCCGTGACCATGATTTAATTAAAGGAGAGGAATAAGCATGGCACAAGGAACTAATTATAAAGTAGCATTCAGAAGAAGAAGAGAAGGAAAAACTGATTATGCAGCTAGATTAAAATTAGTCGACTATGACAAATCCCGTTTAGTTGTTAGAGTTTCAAATTCTCATGCAACTGTTCAAGTAATTAATTATGCTCCTGAAGGAGACATCACTGTTGCTTCTGCTGTAAGTAAACAATTAGCTAAATATGGATATTTAGGAAGCACAGGTAATCTTTCATCTTTCTACTTAACCGCATATCTTTGTGCTAAAAGAGCATTAGCAAACGGTGTAGAAAGTGCAATTTTAGACATTGGTTTAAAATCACCAATCAAAGGATCTAAAGTATTCGCTGCTCTTAAAGGTGCAGTTGATGCTGGTTTAGATGTTCCTCACGGAGATTTCATTTTCCCAGAAGATGAACGTATCAGAGGAGAACATATTGCTAATTACGCTGAATCTTTAGATGATGACGAAGTTAATAAAAAATTCTCAAAGTATTTCGAAAGAGGTCTCAATCCTGTAGATTTACCAGAAAACTTTGATGAAACTATTAAGAATATTGATGAGGCAGAGGAATAACTATGAGTTTTAATATTGATGAATGGGAACCTAAAACTAAAATGGGCAGATTAGTTAAAGACGGTACCATTACTGATATCGATGAAATTTTTGAAAAAGGTCTTCCAATCATGGAATTAGAAATAGTCGATGCCTTAATTCCGGATTTAGAAGAAGAAGTAATGGATGTTAACTTAGTTCAAAGGATGCATAAATCTGGTAGAAAAGTTAATTTCAGAGTAATTGTTGCTGTAGGTAACAAGGATGGATATGTTGGTTTAGGCCAAGGTAAAGCTAAAGAGGTTGGTCCTGCAATCAGAAAAGCTGTTGATAATGCTAAATATAACATTATTAAAGTTAGAAGAGGTTGTGGAGACTGGGGTTGTGTCTGTGGAAGAGAACACACCGTACCTTTCAAAGTACAAGGTAAAACCAGTAGTGTAAGTGTTACTTTAATGCCAGCTCCTGCAGGTGTAGGTTTAGTAGTTGGTGATGTTGGTAAAACTATCTTAAAACTTGCTGGTATTCATGATGTATGGTCTCAAACTTTCGGTCAAACTCAAACTACTGTCAACTTTGCTAATGCAGTATTCGACGCTTTAAAAGAATTAAGTAATGTTAAAGCTTCTAAAGAAGACCTCAAAAAAATGGGAGTTAACTACTAATTGGTGATTACTATGTTTTTAGTTATTAGAATTAGAGGAACTACTGGTGTTATTCAAAATGTTGCAGACACCTTAGATATGTTAAGACTTAACAGAATCAGCCATGCAGTTTTAGTTGAAGAAAATCCTAGTTACGAAGGTATGCTTCAAAAAGCTAAGGATTACATTACTTGGGGAGAAATTGATGCTGAACTTTTAGCTAAAATCATCGCTAAAAGAGGTAGACTCCCAGGTAACAACAAAGTTACTGATGAGTATGTTGCAGAAAATTCTGATTATAACAACATTGCAGAATTAGCTGAAGCTTTAATTAATTCTGAAGTAAAATTAGCTGATGTCGGTATTAAACCTGTATTCCGTTTACACCCTCCAAGAAAAGGATATGAAGATATTCGTTTATCCATTAACGAAGGTGGATCTTTAGGTTACAGGGGAGAAGAAATTAAAGACCTTGCAATAAGAATGCTTTAAATCGGGTGTGTAATATGATTAGAACAAAACGTAAAATTAACAAACAAAGAGGTTCTAGATCCAACGGTGGAGGCTGTACCAAAAAACGTAGAGGTGCAGGTAACAAAGGTGGAAAAGGTAAAGCAGGTATGGGCAAACAACACTGGACCTGGACTGTAATCCATGACCCTGACCACTTTGGTAAACATGGTTTTAAAAGACCTCAAAAAATGATTAAAAAAATTAGCGCAGTTAATCTAATTTATTTAGAAGAGCAAGCTGAAAATTTAATTGCTAAAGGATTAGCATCTAAAGAAGGTGACGCTATTGTTATTGATGTTACTGATTTAGGTTATGATAAAGTTTTAGGTAAAGGAAAAATAACCAAAACTTTCAAAATTTCAGCACCACAATTTTCAGCTTCCGCTATTGAAAAAATTGAAGAAGTAGGAGGAGAAGCTATAGAATTATAGCTTTTTTTCTTTTATTATATAGAGGAATAAAATGTCAGCACTAGAAGTTTTAGAGCCAATATTTAAGTTCATTCCTGAAGTAAAATCCCCTGTTCACAGAGAAGACTTTAATGAAAAACTTAAATGGACTGCTCTTGTTTTAGTATTATATTTTATATTGACTTTAATTCCATTATATGGTGTTGCTCCTGGGGCAATAGATAACTTTGCTCAAGTGAGAGCTGTAATGGCAGGTTCATTCGGTTCTATTCTTACTTTAGGAATTGGACCGATTGTTACTGCTTCAATTGTTTTGCAATTATTAGTTGGTTCAAATCTTTTGGATTTAGATTTGTCCTCCCATAAAGATAAATCCCAGTTCCAAGCTACACAAAAGCTTTTATCAATTCTTTTTACAATTTTTGAAGCTAGTGTTTTAGTGTTTACTGGTAACATTTCACCAATGGACAGTTCATATACATTAATATTGATTTTCCAATTGGTTATTGGTGCATTGGTTATTATCTATCTCGATGAAGTCGTATCTAAATGGGGATTCGGAAGTGGGATAGGATTATTCATTGCAGCAGGTGTATGTCAAACTATTATTGTTGGTACATTCAGTATATTGAACGGTACCGATGGTTTGTTTGCAGGTATTATTCCAAAATTCATACAACAGGCTACTACTGGAGTATATGACTTTATTATATTGATTCCATTAATCGCAACTATTGTAGTATTCTTAGTTGTTCTTTATGGTGAAGCTATGAGAGTGGAAATTCCTATTTCTCATGGTAGTGTAAGAGGTCACGGAAGAATCAGAGGATCTGTTGGTAAATATCCATTAAAATTTGTTTACTCAAGTAACATGCCAGTTATTTTGACAAGTGCATTACTTGTAAACGTAACCTTGTTCGCAAACCTTTTCCAAAAAATTGGAATTCCAATTTTTGGTCACATTGATGCGGGTAAACCTGTTGATGGAATTGCATGGTTGCTTTCAACACCTAAATGGTACATGTTTGTAACAGAACCAATCCATGTAATTGTATATGCAATATTTTTCATTGGATTCTGTATGTTATTCTCATATCTTTGGGTAGAAATCAGCGGATTAAATGCTAAAAAGATTTCTGAACAGCTTTACAATTCAGGTATTCAGATACCTGGTTTTAGAAGCAGTAAACGTCAGTTATATAAAATATTGAAAAAGTATATTCCTGCACTTACCATTATCAGTGGTATATATGTAGGTCTTATTGCTTTCCTTGCAGATTTAACCGGTGCTTTAGGTGGAGGTACTGGTGTTTTACTTACTGTAGGTATTATTCATAAGCTTTATGAAGAAATGGCAGAAGAACAACTTATGTCTGCAAATCCAATTCTTAGAAAAGTTTTAGGAGGAGATTAATTCTCCTAAACTTATTCATATTAATATGTGAGGGATTAAATTGAAATTAGTAGTATTAACAGGTATTCCAGGTTCTGGAAGTACAACATTGCTTAAAAAAGCACTTGAAGAAGTTGATTATGTCCACTTAAACTATGGTGACATAATGACTGAAATAGCAATTGAAAGAAAAATTGTTGAAGATAGAGATTCTTTAAGGAAATTACCGGCTGAAACTCAAAAGGAAATTCAAGCTGAAGCTGCTAAAGAAATAAAAAGAAGATCTGAAAATGATAATGTTATTGTCGACACCCATTGTACCATTAACACTCCATCTGGTTTTTTACCAGGTTTACCAATTTGGGTTTTAGAACAATTACAACCAGATCGCTTTATATTAATTGAAGCTAATCCTGATGAAATCATTTACAGAAGATTAAATGATGATACACGTGTTAGAGATGTTCAAAAAGCTAAAGAAATTGATTTACACCAACAAATGAACAGAGCTACTTCTATGGCTTATGCTACTTTAACAGGCGCTACTGTTAAAATTGTTGAAAATCATGACAATCATTTAAATTCTTCAGTTTCAAAATTAGTTGATGTATTAAATTTATAGGGGATTAATTATGGTTGATATATGGGGAATGATTTATGAAGCATTGAATTCAGTTTTCAATCCAATTCTCGCTATGGACCCGAATCCGGCTAATCCTGCTTTGACTGTATTGATAATTGCATTTATCGTTTCATTAATTACAACAATTGCAAATAAATATCTGGTCGATCAGGATGAGATGAATGATGTGCAAGCAAAAATGAAAGAATTCCAAAGTGAACTTAGAGAAGCTCAAAAGAAGGGAGATGGCAAAAGAGTTGCTGAACTTCAGGCTCAACAGTCTGACATGATGCAAATGCAAAGTAAAATGATGTCCAGTCAATTCAAACCTATGATTGTAACTTTTGTTCCAATTATTTTGATTTTCTTCTGGATGAGAACTTCAGCAATTCATGACTTAGTTATTATTTTACCTAAAACTGTATACTGGGTTACTTTAACTCCTGTTTGGCATTTTATTGGTCAATTTTTATATGGTGGTAAAGCAACAATTCCATACGGTATTGGTTGGTTATTATGGTATATGATATGTACTTTTGGTATGAGTCAAATAATAAGAAAATTCTTAGGATTCAAACAAGGGTTCTAAATCAACCTTTTAAACATACATTTATTAATGATGAAAAAGATATATTGTAGTATTCTATATTGAATACGCTATTACACAATTATTAAATTTTATTAAATTAATTATTAGGTGATTAAATGCCTGAAAATAGGTTTAGATCAAGATCATATAAAAGAATTCATAAAAACACTCCTGGTGGAGATAATGTTTTAAGATATAAAAAGAAAAAACCATCTAAGCATGTTTGTGCTGAATGTGGTAAAGTCTTACATGGTGTTCCTCGCGGACGTCCATATGAAATTGGAAAATTATCAAAAACAGCTAAAAGACCTAACCGTCCATATGGTGGGTACTTATGCTCAAGTTGTGCTCGTAAAATTTTCAAAAACGAGGCTAGAAAATAATGATTATTACTATTGGCGGATTAGCTGGAACTGGAACTACAACTACTGCTGAGCTTCTCAGTAAAAAGTTAGATATTCCATATATTTCTGCAGGTTTTGTATTTAGAGAAATGGCTGCAGAAAGGGGTATGAGTGTTCTTGAATTTAGTGAGTTTGCTGAAGGTAATGATGATATTGATAAAGAAATTGATAAAAGGCAAGCTTTAAAAGCCAAAGAAGCAGAAAATCTTATAATTGAAGGGAGACTATCAGCATTTTTTGTTGATAATGCTGATTTGAAGATTTGTTTAGTGACTCCATTTGATGTCCGTTCCAAAAGGATATCAGATAGGGAAAATAAATCTGTTGAAGTGGCTAAAAACGAAATCATTGTTCGTGAGAAAAGTGAAGCTTTAAGATACATGGAAATCCATAATATAGACATTTCTAATATGGATGTCTATGATATAGTTATAAATACTGGTACTTTCAATCCTGAAAAAGTATCTGAAATCATTATTCAAACATTAAAGGTGATATAAATGGCATCAATCGAAGTAGGTAGAGTATGTGTTAAAATCGCTGGTAGAGAAGCTGGCGAAAAATGTGCAATCGTTGAAATTATCGATGAAAACTTTGTAGAAGTTGTTGGTGAAGCAGTTAAAAACAGAAGATGTAACATTGCTCACTTAGAACCAACTGAAGATTCTATCGATGTTTCTGGCGATATTGATTCTATCAAAGCAGCTTTAGCTGACTTATAAATCTAAATGAATAATTCAAATATTATTCATATCTTTTTTTATTTACTATTTTTTTAAGGGTTTTTTTCATGAAATTTAACATGGTTACTAAATCTAAAAGTTTTTCCAATCCTGAATTTGGCTGTAAGCCTGAAGAAAGGGAAATTACTGATTATATATCTCAAGGAGTAATTAATTTGGATAAACCGTCTGGTCCAACATCTCATGAAATTGACTCTTGGATTAAACGAATTTTAAATCTGGAAAAATCAGGTCACGGCGGTACATTAGATCCTAAAGTGACTGGAATATTGCCTGTTGGCTTGAACGATGCAACTCGAGCAATTCAATTGCTTTTAACAGCTCCAAAGGAATATGTTTGTTTACTAACATTTCATCAGGATGTTTCAGAAGAAAAGATTCGTGAAGTATTTGCAGAGTTTACAGGAAAGATATTCCAATTGCCTCCTGTTAAATCAGCGGTTAAACGGGAAATGAGAACCCGTAATATTTATTATTCGACCATTTATGAAATAGATGGTAGAGATGTCCTTTTCAGAATAGGCTGTGAAGCAGGAACCTATGTCAGGACATATTGTCATAATATAGGTGAGGCATTAGGTGTTGGAGCTCATATGGCTGAGCTTAGAAGAACACAGGTAGGTTCATTTACAGAAAAGAATAACCTGGTCACATTGCAGGATGTTACTGATGCTTATCACTTTTGGAAAGAGGATGGCGATGAATCATTCTTGCGCGAAGCTATTATGCCGATGGAAAGGGCTGCTGATTACTTGCCGAAAATCATCATTAAAGATTCAGCAGTAGATGCAGTTTGTCATGGTGCTGATTTGGCAAATGGTGGAATTGTTTCTTTGGCAGATAATATTCAAAAAAATGATATTGTGGCTATTGAAACTCTTAAAGGCGAGTTAGTTGGTGCAGGTAATTCCTTATTAAATTCAAATGAAATTTTGGAAGCTGATTCTGGTTTTGCAGTAAATGTTTCTAAAGTGTTCATGAAACCTGATACTTATCCAAGATTTTGGAAATGATTTTCCCATTGCGTGCCTATTTGATGCAATGTTAATAACTTATCTTGCAAATTGGGTGAATTAGTTAATTTGCATGCATTAAATATTAGACTGCTATTAAAATATTATTTACTTTTTTTCATTATAACAACATTTATTTTTTATAAAGTCAAATAATATATTAGGTGATTTTAAATGAGTTTACTATTTATAATAATACTTGTTGTAATTATCTTGTTTATTTTAATTACAATTGTACATTTGTATAATAATCTTGTTAATCTAAGAAATAGAGTAAAAAACAGTTATTCACAAATTGATGTTCAACTCAAAAGAAGAAATGATTTAATACCTAATCTTGTTGAAACCGTAAAAGGATATGCTGCTCATGAAAAAGGCGTTCTTGAAGAAGTTACAAAAGCAAGAGCAGGAGTCATGAATGCAAATGGTGTTGAAGAGGTCAGTGCTGCAGATAACCAATTAACTGGTGCATTGAAATCTTTATTTGCTGTTGCTGAAAGTTACCCTGACTTAAAAGCAAATAGTAATTTCCAACAATTGCAAGCGGAATTATCTGATACTGAAGATAAAATTTCATATGCAAGACAATTCTATAATGATGTTGTTTTAAAATATAATAATGCATGCCAAACATTCCCAAGCAATATTTTTGCTAAATTGTTTCATTTTGAAGAAGCAGAATTCTTTGAAGCACCTGCAAGTGACCGTGAAGTGCCAGAAGTTAAATTTTAATTAAGAGGTTTATATGAATAATAGAAGGGTATTGGGGATAATTTTTTTATTCCTAATATTAATTTCAGCAATTTCTCTTGTTTCAGCAGAAGACCGTAGTTATTCTATTGAACATTCATGGATTGATTTGACTGTTGGAAGTAATGGTTTACTTCATGTAAATGAGACATTTCAGTACTCCTTTGATGGTGAATTTTCAGGAGTCTATAGGGACATTACCATTCGGGACGGTCAAAATATTTCCAATATTAAGGTAACTGCTGATGGAGCATATCCCGTTTTAAAACAAGAAGATCAAGATGGTAAAAAACACCTTGTGATAAACCTGTATTCCGATGCAGCCCACACTAAAAAGATAAAGGATTGTGAGGTTAAGGTTACTTTAAATTATGATTTTTCTGGTGTTGTAACATTGTACAATGATACAGGACTTCTCCAATACAATATGTGGGGTAAAAATTGGGATACTGGCGTTGGAGGTATCGATTTAAAAATCCATGCTCCTCTACTTCACACCTTCCGATTTGATAAAATCCAATAATACAGATGGAAACCTGATTACAGCCACTACTAACAGTATTCCTGATGATAAAGTATGTGGTTTTGTTCTTTTAATGCCTGTGGACGATTTTAACAATGCAAGCTATGCTAGACATTTGAATGAAAATGGTAAGGAACAAGTTCTTAAAAGCATTAATGACAGTTTGAATGGTGAAAAATTTTGGAATTCCATATTGTCATTTTTAACTTTCATACCATTCTTAAGTCCAATCGGTGCAATAATTATATATTTGAGACATGGTAGGGAACCTAAAGTTGATTATGATGGTATATATGAAAGGGAATTGCCTACAAATGACTCTCCTGCTGTTGTAAATGCACTTGTTGACAATAAAAGTGATATTGGAAATCCGAATATGAAAGGATTTGAAGCAACAATTTTAAGTCTGATTGATAGGAAAGTCCTTGACCTATACTCAAAGGAAAACAGTGAAACAGAGACTCATGATTTGTTTTTAACATTCAATTACGATTCAAAAAATGAATTGAGTGACAGTGAAACAATCGTATTCGATACTTTAGAAAACTTTGCTGATGACGGTACATTGAATTTATCCACTTTAAACGATACATTGCAGAATAGTTTCAATGCAGGATGGTTTGCAGACCAGATTAAAAATTGGCAAAGCCATGTCATTTTTGAACTTGATGATAATGGTGTTGAATCATACTTTAACGATACTGGCTCATCACAAATGTTTGGACTTGCCATTTTTGGAATTGTTTTAGGTATTGCAATTGCAGCTATCGGATTTTTCTTTGGAGGAACCCATACACTTACTACAATTGTTGCAGGAATTGCTTTACTGGTATTTTCAATAATTCTATTGTTTATTCCTGAAAGTGTTTTTGGACAATGGACAGAAAAAGGCAGACTCTTCTATCTTAAATGGTCAAACTTTAAGAAGTTCTTGCAAGATAACAGTTTAATTAAAGAACACCCTCCTGAATCAATTGTCATTTGGAAACAGTATCTGATTTATGGTGCGGCTCTTGGAGTAGCTGACAAGGTTTATGATGCCATGAAATTGCAAATGCCGGATATTTATGATTATAATGATGGTATTTTCTTATATCATAACTATGGAGGATATTACATGATGCATAATGCATATTATATCGGCGATCATATGGGTGACTCTTCATCATCCGATTCATTTGATTTCGGTGGTTTCGATGACTTCGGTGGTGGAGGATTCGATGGTGGAGGTGGAGGAGCATTTTAGCTTCTCTTCTATTTTAATTTTTTGATATTATGGATATGAAACAACTATTTCCTTTAATTCTACTTTTTTTTATTTTATTTTTAGCAGTTTCTAGCGTGTCTGCTGATGACGATAAAAGTTATACGATTGACCAGGCTTTCATAGATTTGACCGTCGCAAGTAATGGATTGCTTCATGTAGACGAGCAATTTGATTATACTTTTAAGGGAACTTATAATGGTGTTTATAGGGATATTCCTCTAAAGTCCGGTGAAAGCATTGACAATATTAAAGTATCGGCTATCGGAGCACATCCTGTTCTTAAACAAAGCGATGAGAACGGAAAAAAGCACCTTAAGATATATTTATATGCTGATGAGGCACACACTAAAAAAATCCATGATTGTTCAGTATCTGTTTTCATCAGTTATGATATGAAAAACGTTGTAACATTATTTAATGATGTAGGTGCTCTTCAATATAAAATCTGGGGAGATGAATGGGATGTAGGGGTCGGTAGTGTAATAACATCAATCACTCTTCCGGGCAATAAAAACAACACTTACTTTTTAAACCCTGATGAATACACGGTTAACAAAAATTCAAATGGAACTACTATTACTGCTGAAACCACTTCTATTCCTAGGGGTGAAATATATGAAGCACTTATCTTAATGCCTTTATCAGATTTCAAAGATGCAACTTATGCAAAGCATGTTAATGAGGATGGTAAAGATAAGATTCTTAAAAATTTAAATGACAGCATAAGCAGCAGGAACTTTTGGAACACGACATATTTGATTTTAGGGTTATTATCTATCTTAAGTCCAATTGGAGCCATTTTTACATATTTGAAATATGGTAGGGAACCTAAAGTTGATTATGATGGTATATATGAAAGGGAATTACCTTCAAATGATTCTCCAGAGATAATTAATGCACTTATAGACAATAAGGATTCAATTGGAAAGCCCAATATGAAAGGATTCCAGGCATCTATCATGAATCTCATTGATAGGGGAGCTCTCCGGATGGAAACACAGGAAAACATGGATTCGGAGGAAAAAATTCTGTTAATAGATTTCAACAATGTTGACAATGCCGATTTGTCTTTAAGTGAAAAAAGTCTTGTTAATGCATTGTATCCATTTGCTGAAAATGAAATTCTGAATTTATCTTCTTTAAATGATAAACTGTCTTCACAGCGTAATGCTAAAAGTTTTCAGGAGGATTACAACACATGGGCAGATCATGTTAAAAATGAAAGCAGCAGTAAACGGTCAGAATACTTTGATGGTAGGGGTTCTACATTAATATCTGCTATTGGTTTTTTAGGTCTTGCTTTTGGAGTTGTTATAGCTATTTTGGGATTTTTAACTGAACTTGGAAACGGCTATATTTCAATTTTGGGTGGAGGATTCCTGATAGTCTTTTCATTGGCTTTGATGTTTGTTCCTGAAGACATATTCGGAAGATGGACAAAAGAAGGTCGGCTATTCTATCTTAAATGGTCAAACTTTAAGAAATTTTTAAAGGATAACAGTTTAATTAAAGAACACCCTCCCGAATCAATAGTCATTTGGAAAAAATACTTGATTTATGGTACTGCTCTGGGAGTAGCAGACAATGTTTTCAAATCCATGAAAATGCATGTGCCTGATATTTCAGATTATGATGATGGTATCTTCCTGTATCATTATTATGGAGGATATTATGTATTTAGTCAGGCATTCAAGACAAGTGAATCTGCAGCAAATCCTTCATCCGGTTCAGGTGGCTTCGGTGGATTTGGCGGAGGATCTGGAGGGGGAGGAGGTGGAGCATTCTAGTTCCATTTCTTCACTTCAATTTAATTTTTTATTATTTTTAAAATATCTAAAAAATATCATATTTAAGCAATACCTTTATATATGTTAAAGTAAATATATTATGTTATCATGTTATTCTAGATAATGTGATGTGCAAGTATTTGCTAACTATTTTATGCCGAGATAGTCTAGCCTGGTAAGGCGCGAGACTGGAAATCTCGTGGGCATTCCGCCCTCCTGGGTTCAAATCCCAGTCTCGGCGTTTATTAGTTTTTAACTTAGTTTTTTTGTTTTATTGAAAATACTTGTTAAACTGATATTTTTGCACTCTTAGTTTATTTAAGCTAAGTTTTACATTGTTGAAAGAACTGTGTTTTGAGAAATTCAAAACATTCGAATCTATATTTTACGTCTCGTAGGTTCGCTCTATAAATGGAGGTTATTTAATGGAAGACGAATTTAAGCACTTAGTGCGTATTTCAAGAAAGGATGTAAGTGGTAATAAAACCATTGAACAAGCTTTAACCGAAATTAAAGGTGTTGGAATATCTTTATCTAAAACTATGTGCCGTACTTTAGACTTAGATTTAGACTCTAAAATTGGATACATTGCTGACGAAGATGTTTTAAGAATTGAAGAAATTTTAGAAAATCCTCAGAAATTTGACATTCCATCATGGATGTTAAACAGAAGAGAAGATTACGAAACTGGTGACGATATTCATTTAATTGAATCTGATCTTGACATGACTTTAAGAGATGATTTAAACAGGATGAAAAAGACCAGAAGTTACAAAGGTAGAAGACACGAAGTTGGTTTACCTGTTAGAGGTCAAAGAACCAAATCTACTTTCAGAAAAAGTTCTTCAGTTGGTGTAAAACGTTCACGTGGATAGGCATGAACTTTTTTTATAAATTTATTTTGAATTCAATTTTATAAGGAGATGTTTTAATGGGACAACCTAGAAAATCAAGGAAAAAGTATAATACACCACCTCATCCTTGGAATGCAGAAAGAATTAAAAATGAAAATAAATTAATGACTAAATATGGTTTAAAAAACAAAAAAGAGATTTGGAAAGCTGATACTTTAGTCAGAAGATACAGTAGGGAAGCAAGATACTTACTTGGTTTTTCCGCTGATCAAATGCAAGAAGAAAAATTAGAATTATTAGGACACTTAGCTAGAACCGGTGTTTTGCCAGAAGGTGCTGCTCTTGAAGATATTTTAGATTTAAATGTTGAAGATATCTTAAGAAGAAGATTACAAACTATTGTATATAAAAAAGGTTTAGCTCGTACTCCTAAAGAAGCAAGAATGTTTGTTGTACACGGTCACATAACTTTAAACGGTAAAAAAATCAATTCACCAAGTTATGTAGTATTGAAAGGTCAAGAAGATGAAATCGGTTTCTACCGTTCTTCACCTGTAGCAAAACAAATTGAAGAGTACAACAAAAATAAGGATGATAAAGCTAATACAGAAGAATAAAGGGTGTAATTATGGCAAAAGATGAAAAATGGGGTATAGCTAATATTTACTCATCATTCAATAACACTATTATTACTGTAACAGATATTACTGGTGCTGAAACTATTT
>NZ_CAJOJM010000017.1:0-37154 GCF_905234905.1 Methanobrevibacter sp. UBA188
TTTAGTCTACATGTACAACACTACCGGCAGCAAAGTTGAAAAAGATGTCTACATTTATAATGGTGCTGATTTATTAGGTTCCTACGGTGGACTCACCAATCCTATTCGCGTAGACTCTGTTATAGATGTAAATACAGCTAACATTAATAATGCTGTTGCTTATATTTTTGCTAATGGTGCTGTTGATGGTAGAGGTACTGTTGTGATTAATGGTGAAAGTGAAGCTCACCCATGGAATGGATCTTCTCAATCTACTGACTTATACACTAAAGACATTACAAGTGCAGTTAAAAACAGCAATAACATTTCTGTAATTTTCAGTGGTGCTTCAGGTAGTTTCACAGCATTACAACAAATTGTTGTCTTAACCAAAAAAGAAACTCCTGTTAAAATTGCAACTAAGATTACTGCTCCAAGTGTAACAAAAGTTTACAATGTAAACAAAAAATTCACAGCTACTTTGAAGGATGCTAATAATAAAGCAATTTCTGGTGTTAAAGTTACTATTACCTTGAATGGTAAAACTTACACCAAACCTACAAATGTTAAAGGTCAAGCTATTTTGGACCTTCCTAATTTAGCTCCTAAAACTTATAAAGTATCAGTTAAATTTGCAGGTGATTCAAAATACAAAGCATCTAGTTTAAATACTGCTAAAGTTGTTGTTAAAAAGGCAACTCCTAAAATGACCGGTAAAACCAAAGTGACTTACAAAGTTAAAACAAAAACTAAAAAGTACACTATTGTCTTGAAAAACAACAAAAAACAAGCCATGAAAAAAGTTAAAGTCACTTTAAAAGTTAAAGGTAAAACTTATAAGGCAACTACCAATGCAAAAGGTAAAGCTGTATTTAAGATTACCAAATTAACTAAAAAAGGTAAATACACTGCTAAAGTTAAATTTGCAGGAAACAAATACTATAGTGCTTTAAATAAAACAGTTAAAATTACTGTTAAAAAATAGGGATTAATTTCTCTATTTAATTTTTCTTTTTTTAAATTTCATCAAAATTACCAACTTATTTTAACTAATTTTCACATAATATCTTTATGAAAATTTTTGGAATTTGTGCAAGTCCTCGCAACAATACTACAGGATATGTTTTAAAAAATGCATTGGCTAAACTTGAGAGGACTGAAATGTTTACTTGCATGGGAAAGGAAATTAAACCTTGCATGCACTGTGATTACTGTTTGGAAAATAAGAAATGCATTATTGAGGATGATATGTTGACTGTTTATGAAGGTCTTCAGGGTGCTGATGGGATAATATTGGCCACTCCTATTCAAAGTGGGGGAATAAGTTCTAACTTGGCATCAATCATGGATAGAACACGTGCTCTTGAAGCTGTTGATTACAATTTGCTGAGGGGAAAAATTGGCATGAGTATTGCCGTTGGTGGTGACAGAACCGGCGGTCAGGATTTTGCACATCTGAAAAATATTACATACTTCATGATTCACGGTATAATTCCTGTAAGTGGTGGACCTTTCGGCTCTAATTTGGGTGCTTCTTTTTGGTCAAATGATTCAATTGACGATATTAAAGAGGATGATTATGGAATGGACTCACTGGATCGGACTTTACATGAATTTGAAAATTTTTTAAATAAGTACATTTAAATAGTACAATCTATTATATTATAAGTAACTAATTTTTAAGGGTATATTATGGGAAATAAGTTGGTAAGAGGTAGTTTGATAATTTTCATTGGTAACATAATTTTCCGTATCGGTGGTTACCTTTACCGTTTTTTAATGGCAACACTTTTAGGTCCTACTGGTACTGGTATTCTTGGAATTACCATGTCTTATCAAGGTATTTTTCAAACTTTGGCTTCAGGAGGGCTTCCTCCAGCAATATCTAAATATATTGCAGAATATGAGGCTGTAGATGACCATAATATGGCCAGACAGACGGTGTATACGTCTTTAAAGATGATGATATTTATAGGCCTGGTTTTGGGAGTTTTAATGATTTTTGTTATTGCTCCACTTATGGCGAATGTCTTTTTAAAAAAGCCTGAAACATTAGTTCCAATTCAAATTATTGGGTGCATAACTCCGTTCAGTGTAATTTTGGGCGGTTTAAGAGGTGCATTCCAGGGTGTATATAAAATGGAATATATCGTTTATACCCGTGCTGTAGAGCAAATGTTCATGATTTTATTCGCTGTTGGATTTATTTTAATGGGTTTATCAGTTGTAGGTGCTGTATGGGGTACCGTAATCGGTTATGCTCTTGCGGCTTTCACTGCAGTTTATATTTTTAAAGTTTACATGCCGAAATATATTCCAAAATACAGTGATGATTTTCATTTCTCATTTTCCCAAGAGCTGAAGCTGGCTGTCATGTTAATCAAGTTCGCTATTCCTGTTATCATTACAGCTATTGCTGAAATGCTTATCTTCAATATCTGTACCTTGGTTATGGGTAAGTTTTTAACACTTGAAAGCGTCGGATTTTTCACTGCGGCAGATCCTATTTCAAGACTTCCTTTAATGATTTCCATTTCTGTTGCGACTACAATTCTGCCTGCTTCATCTGAAGCATTCAAACTCCATGATATAGAAGCACTTCAGAAGTATGTTGGTCAATCTTATAAGATTTCATTACTCTTTGTAGTTCCAATGTGTATTGGTCTTGCCCTATTCGCCGTTCCTACTTTACAGGTATTTTACTTTAAAAATCCTTCTTATGTTAATGGTGCTGCTGCTTTAGGAATATTGGCTATTGGAATGACATTCTATTCTATTTTCGCTATTTCCACAAGTATTGTTCAGGGTGTTGGAAATCCTAGAATTCCAATGTACATATTGGTATTCGGTTCAATTGCAACCGGAGTTCTTTCTTGGATTTTAGCTCCGATTTTAGGAATCGCCGGTGGTGCAACTGCAACCACAATTGCCTGCTTCCTTATGATGGTTCCATGCGTTTATTTTGTATTTAAGCTTACTGAAACCAAAGCTCCAACGATGGCTGTTGTAAAAATATTGATTGCAACATTTATTATGGGTGCAGTAGGTTATTTCATTCCTAAAACACCTATATGGTTATTCCCAGGAATTATATTCTGTATGATTGTTTATTTCTTTTCATTGATTTTGGTTAAGTTTTTTGCCAAAGAAGATATTGCGACATTAAGGGGTTATTCATCTAAATTGGGTCCTCTTGCTAAAATAGTTAATAAACTTTTAAATCTTGTTGAAAAAATTGAATTTAGAAATAAATCATAAGAAAAGTTATTTAATATATAAAAAATATAAACAATATCAGTTATAATTGGGGGATTATAATATGACTGATGTAAAAGCAGGGGTTGAATATAAAATTAATGTTGATGGCAATTCTTTCTTGCTGGACAGTAAAAAATTCAGACTTTTAGAATCAATTCTGGATACTGGTTCTCTTACTGCGGCGGCAAAGTCCATCGATGTTTCTTATAGGACTGCATTAAATTATATTGATAAAATTGAATCATCACTCGATGTTAAAATTGTCAGTACCACTAAAGGCGGTAAAGGTGGTGGTGGAGGAACATCACTCACTGAAGAAGGTTACTCAATTTTAAAAGAATGTAAAAAAATCAATGCCATTATGGAACTTCATAAGGATGTTAATGAAATTGAAGCGGAAGTAATTAAAGTTGATGATGCTAAAGGGGTCATGACAATTAAAATGCATGATTTTGAAATCAATGCTCCTTTGAATAGGAATTATGAAGTTGGAGACAAGCTATTGGCATTGATAAGTTATGATAATATTTTCTTAATGTTGGAACCTCAAACATCCAGTATACGCAATATCCTGAAAGGACAAATTGTTGAAATGAGACTTCAAAATGAAGTTATTCGTGTTAAAATTGATGTTGGAGGAGTTTATCTATTTTCAGACATTACTTTATCTGCAGAAAAGGAATTAAATCTCAGTATTGGAAAAGAAGTCTTTGTAGGATTTAAAGCAATGTCTGTAGCTACTTTAAAATTATAAAAGGTGAAATTATGTTGCAAATTTTAGTTGATGAAGATAAATGTATTGGATGTGGGAACTGTTATGATATTTGTCCGAAAGCTGCTAAAATTTGGAAGATTGGTAGTGTAGCACATATATTGGATTTAAGATATTGTCATGTTTGTACATTATGTGCAATGGAATGTCCTGTAGACTGTATTAAAATCATACGTCCGGGTGAAGAAGCTTAAATAATTAATGCTAAAATCAATTATTTTGTAGGTTAGATTATGAGTAGAATTTCAAATGTTTCAAGAAAAACTTCCGAGACAGACATTACTATAAAAATGAATCTTGATGGTGAAGGTAAATACAATATTTCAACAGGAGTTAATTTCTTTAATCATATGTTGGAATCATTCTCAAAGCACAGCATGATTGATTTGGAAGTTGATGCTTCTGGGGATATCGAAATTGATGATCACCATACTATAGAGGATGTTGGAATATTGCTTGGTGAAGCTTTCCTACAGGCAATTGGTGATAAGAAAGGTATTAAAAGAATGGCACATGCTATTGTTCCGATGGATGAATCAGTTGCAACAGTTGCAATTGACATTAGCGGGCGCAGCTATTGTAATATGAATCTCGATTTCAAGAATGAAAAAATAGGGGACATGACATCCGATATTGTAATCCACTTTTTCGAATCCTTTGCAGGTTCCGCTAAATTAAATATTTATGGGACAGTTGAGGGAGTAAATGATCATCATAAGGCTGAAGCTGTTTTTAAAGCATTCGCCAAATCCTTAAAAGAAGCCATTAAAGTGGAGCATGATCAGATTCCTTCCACAAAAGGAGTATTATAGCTATTAATTTAGCTATCTTTTTTTTATTATTTGAGTCTGTAAAAGATTATAGGTTTTTTTTTTAATTTATTTTTATTCCATCGCCTAAAATCGGCAAGATGAAAAAACTAAAAATAGCATTTTGCGCGATATTTTCAAATAATGTCTAAATAAATTGTTCACTAAATTTGAAAATAATTATACAAAATTTATAAAATTTATAAAATAATATATTTTTTTTTTAATTAAATAAAAAACTTTCTACAAACATATATAAGCATATGCCATAAATAGTTTATCATAGAATTGTATCTTCTTATGGAACTTGTGCTTTTGACAATAATTTGTTAATGCAAAGCATATTTTATTTCCTAAAGAAAATGATTCTTAATTTAAAAAAGAGGAGATTGAAATGGATATTAAAAAGATATTAGTCATAGCAATAATCACTTTAGCAGTATTCAGCTGCTTGAGTGCTGTAAGCGCAGGATGGTTTGACTTTTTAGGAGGAGAAAAACAATTGGTAGGAGAAGGTTCACAAGTTACAGTCCCAAGCAACTATACAGTTGACGATAAGAAAATTGCGGCATCATGCAATGATATAAACATAACATTGACCCCTCAAAAAAGTTCAGATGACAAATTTGAAAAAAAATTCTTTAGTGCCGTTAAATCAAACGGTAAAAGTGCCGGTTATGAAAATGTGACCAATGAGACAGTAAACGGATACACACTACATGAGTTCGCTGCAAAAACTGCTAAACTCAAAAATTTAACTGCTTCAACTGAAGTTGCAGGAAGTGATGAAGCATGGATTACTTTCCCACCAGAAATTGCTGCACCTTTCGATGATCCTGTTGACCATTTCAGAGCAGTTACTTACATCAAAGATGGAAAAGAACATAAATTAGTTATTTTCACAAATAATTCCGCCACTAATTTATACACTCCAGAAATCGACGGAATTATTAACAGTATTAACGATACTGTAACAAAATAACTCAAATATGGGATTTTTAGATTAATTTCTAAAAATCTTTATTAACTTTTTTTTTGAATCTGTAAAATTTTATTTTTCACATGATTTCGAGTCCAGTTTTGCAAAAATAATTTACTATTTTTAAATCAATTATATTAAAATTAAAGTGAAATTAAAACGAATTTTCAGCGAAGTGAAACTTCAAGTGTAAAAAATTAAATTTTTAAAAAAAGCCTATAAAATTCTTAAAAATAGCTGTTTTTCTAAAAAAAGTAAAAAATAAAAAAAGTAAAGTAGCGTAAGCTACTTATTCTGGTTTTGAGATTAAGTCTGTTTTACAACCTGGGTTTCCTTCTTTCATGTGAGGGGTTCTTAAAACAGTATCATTTGCTTTTTCGATTTCTCTTGCTTCTTGTGCTAATTTAGCAGCGCATGCAGCAATTTCGTGAGCAGCAGCTACTAATGGGATGAAGTTTTCGAAACCTTTAGTCATGAAACAACCTTTCATGTCTAAGTTAGCAACGGATCCAGCCATTTCGTATGCAGCAATAGCTTTTGCTTTTGCGTATGGGTTTGCGAATCCACCAGCTTCTGCAGCTTTTTCAGCAGTAACAATGAGTTTAGGTAATTCGATTGATCCAGCTTCTGCTTGTTCGATTACAGTGTCAATGGTTTGTTGGACTAATCTTAATGCTCCGGTTTCAGCTAATACTTTTAAGATGTCGGAGTTGAAAATAGCCATTTCAGTTGGGTCTAACCATTCTCTTTTTGCACCAATCATTGGGTCAGACATTACGATAATGTATCCTAAACCTTGTTCGTCCATTTCATCTTTTTTACCTTTACCAGGTGCGTCACCGACGATAATAGCAGGAATGTCTTTTGCGGATAACATTTCTCTTGCTTTAGCTGGTCCAGGAGCTCCTGGGTTTGGGCTAATGAAGATTGCGAAATCTGGTTCAAAAGCGTCTATTTTAGGTACGACGTCTTCTACTTGTTCAGGGTTCATTTTAGCTCCAGATCCAAAGGTTCTTACATCGATATTTGGTCTGTCTGCTCTTTCGTCTAACAATAGGTCAATTACTGGTGAAGTACCAATATTACCACTTTTAATAATAGCAATTTTAACTACCATAATTAAGTCTCCTTTTTCGATATTAATAATTTTAATTCAAAAACTATTTAAATTTTATTATTTAAAGTTTTTAATCATTGTAAGAACTATTTTTGTAAATACTATTCATTATTGTAATAAAATAGTTAATAGGTTATATAATTTTTAATTTTTATGAAATTTTTTGACAAAATAATTGTTAATATTGCTAAATTTTTGGAAAAAATTACTTATAAATCAATGAGCAAATTTCCATGAAAATAAGAATTTTTAAAAAATAGATTTGAGTGGTTCCGACGAGATTCGAACTCGTGATCCCCTCCTTGTAAGGGAGGTATCATACCACTAGACCACGGAACCAACAAATATTATTATGATTTTATTAATATATAAACATTTCGGTTTTTAATATTTTTGAGTAGATAATTTAATATAATTAATAACTATATATTTATTATTACAATAAAAAAATGAAGTGATAAAATGGCTTGGGATGACACAGCTAGTAAAATATGGATAGATGGAAACATGGTAGATTGGAAAGATGCTAATATTCACGTACTTTCTCATGTTGTCCATTATGGTACAAGTGTTTTTGAAGGTATTCGCGCATACAAAAATGAAAATGGTGTTGCAGTATTCCGTTTAAAAGAACATGTACAACGTTTATTCGACTCTGCAAAAATTTACAAAATTGATATTCCATATACTCAGGAAGAGATTGAAGAAGCAATTTTAGAAACCGTTCGTGTAAATGATTTAGATGGTTGTTACATCCGTCCTATTGTATTTAGAGGATATGGTGAACTTGGTGTAAATCCTTTAAATTGTCCTGTTAATGTAGTTATTGCTGCCTGGGAATGGGGATCATATTTAGGAGAAGAAGGAATGGCAAATGGTGTAGACATTGGTGTTTCATCATGGAGAAAACCTGCACCAGATACTTTCCCTGCTCTTGCAAAATGTGGAGCAAACTATATGAATTCTCAATTAGCTAAACTTGAGGCTATTGATAACGGTTATGATGAAGCTATCATGTTAGATTATGAAGGTCACGTTTCTGAAGGAAGTGGAGAAAACATATTCCTTGCTGAAGGAGAAAAGTTATTCACTCCTGCAATGTCCTCATCCAATCTCAAAGGAATTACTAGGGATTCCATCATGACAATAGCTCGTGATTTAGGATATGAAGTTGTTGAAGAAGTAATTTCAAGAGAAAGATTATACTCTGCAAATGAAGTATTTTTCACAGGAACTGCTGCAGAAGTAACTCCAATCCGTTCAATCGACCACAGGCAAATTGGTGCTGGTAAAAGAGGACCAATCGCTGAAAAAATACAAACTGCCTTCTTTGACATTGTTGAAGCTAAAACAGAAGATAAATACAATTGGTTATCTTACATTTAAGCGGTGTAGTCTATGGATATAATTCAGGGGATTATTATTGGTATTGTTCAGGGATTGACTGAATTTTTACCGGTAAGTAGTTCAGCACATTTGGTATTTATCCAAAATATTTTAGGAGTTGAAAGCTCTCTTGCTTTTGACACCTTTCTTCATTTGGGATCGTTGCTTGCAGTTTTATGGTTCTTCCGTGCAGACATTATTAAAATGATTGTGTCATGGATTTCAAGTTTGTCTGATATAGTACATGGAAGATTTAAGGAAGGTTTTCATGAAGATCCCTATAAAAGACTTGCATGGTACGTTATTTTAGCTACAATTCCTGTTGGTCTTGTCGGAGTATTTTTTGAAGATTCTGTAGATGCATTATTTTCAGGTGCACTATATGTTCCGGCATTCTTCTTATTTGTAACAGGTACCATTCTTTACTTGTCTCAAAGGATGACTAGCGGTAATATTAATTTCCATAATGTTGGTCCAAAAGAATCATTATTTATGGGATTAGGTCAAGCTTGTGCTATTTTACCGGGACTTTCCCGTTCAGGTACTACAATAGCTGCAGGTCTTGTCATAGGTTTGGATAAGGAATTTGCTGCAAAATTCAGTTTTATATTATCTATTCCAGCGATTCTTGGAGCATTCCTATTGCAAGTCAAAGATATAGGTTCAGCTATGGATGCTAATTTCTTGCCAATAATTTTAGGTTTTATTGCAGCATTTATAGCAGGGTATGCCGCTATTAAATGGATGCTTGAATTAATTCAAAAAAGAAGTTTGGATATTTTTGCTTACTACTGTTGGGCAGTAGGTATAATTGTATTCATGGGTTCAATTGCCCACATATTCTAATAATTAAATTTATAGAGATTAAAAATCTCTATTTACATACTTTTTCTATTCTTTTTCTTAGTTTTTCAACAGAATTTCCTAAAACAAGTGCAGAATACATTGCGCCTCCGGCTCCTGCACCCTCTTTAACAAATCCTTTCAAATAATTTTTCAATCCTTCATGACTTGACTCTTCAAATTTAGGGTCTACGACATTAACGGTAATGCTGTCGTCAATCTGTTTTAATATGCCGAATAAATCTGCGGTTTCATCGCCGGCAACATATACTGTTGTAGCTAAGTTGATTCTTGAAAAATCAAAAGTAGGTTGTATTGATTTTATAATTGCACAGACGGCAGCCATCTGTGTTCCGCCTGCTAAAATAATTGGAATGTCAGAGCCTAAAACTATTCCTGCAATTGCAGGTAATGTCGGGTCACCCACTGCGCCGATTGCTTGGATTGCATCTATATCATCTTTTTCAGGGTCAAGTCCAGCGTTTTCCAATCCTTCATCTACAACTTTTGTTTTCATGTCATGAGGGTTATGAGGCATGCTTCCGCTTACTTTTTCATTGGCTTCATAACCGAGAGCCCTTAAAACTCCGAGTGCAGTAGTAGTTCCTGCAGCTATACTTTCACCAATAATGAGCATTTCATGTCTTCTGGATAATTCAGCACCTAAGTCTTTAGCGTTTTCAAAAATTTCAAGAGGATTCAATACTCCTTTCCCGGTTCTAATGTCTCTTCCATATTCCTTTCCAAATGTGAGATATTCAATATCTGGCTTGATTTTAGAACCTGCATCTATTATTACAAATGGAATTTCTGAAAGTTGAAGTGATGCTTTTGTTAGTCTTGCAGGGGTTGGTGCTGCTGCATCTCCAACTACAGTTTCAGCTGGTGCGTCACAACACCTGACTTCACCTAAAACCATAAATTCAGCATCTGATGCAGGTGTATATTCAGTTAAGTCTGCTGATGGTCCAGCACCGGAAATTCCATCTATCAATGATGTTTCGGTTGTTCCAATTGTAAGTAAAAATACCGGATCTTCACATTCCTGTAACATTTCTGTTAATTCTTCTGATCCGTATGTTGTAACTCCATCAATCATCTTTTTCACCTAGTCTTTTTAATTGTTCAATGATAATTTTATTTTGATTAATGATTTTTTTATTTTGATTCATTATCTTTATTAACATTTCTCTTTCTGGCAATTCATTGTCAGTTTTAAATGTTTGTCCGTCTCTGGATCTTGGAGGGATTTTAATCTGGTCTTTTGGAGGAAGTTTGTCTTCTTGTTTTGGCATTGCAGGTATCACTCCTCTTGAAGCACTGTCCTCTCTTGAGATAAAATCAACATATCTATGTGTTACCTTATTTTTTCCTCTCTCTTCAAGCAGTTCCATTAATCTTTCGTCTACGTTATCAACACCAACAAGTTGTTCTTCTTCAACTTCATGAATTAATCTTTTTTGAATGTTATATGCATTGTATATTGGAATTCCTCTAGCATTACATTCATTTTTGAACATATCATGGATGTTGATGTCTCCAGTTAATTGCTTTACTCTTTTCTGTTCTAATGTATTAGCACTATAAAATCCCATGATTTCACTTTTGTTTTTTAAATTTAAAAAATATTTTTATATATTCTTAAATAGTAATATACTAATTAATTAAATTTTTTAGTTGATTGTCTTGATAAGTTTAGGAATTGAAGGAACTGCAGAAAAAACTGGTGTAGGTATTGTTGATAGTGACGGAAATATATTGGCTATGGCCGGAAAACAATTATTTCCTGAAGAGGGTGGAATTCATCCGAGAATTGCTGCTGAACACCATGCCAAATGGATTCCTGAACTAATTCCTCAAGCTATTGAAGAATCAGGTTTATCTTACGATGATATCGATTTAATTTCTTTTTCACAGGGTCCGGGTTTAGGCCCTGCTTTAAGGATTGTTGCAACCTCTGCAAGAAGCTTGGCTTTATCTTTGAATAAACCAATAATTGGGGTAAATCACTGTATTGGTCATGTTGAAGTTGGAAAATTAGATACTGGTGCTAAAAATCCAGTTTCCCTTTATGTAAGTGGTGGAAACAGTCAGGTAATTGCATATGAAAGTGGAAGATATAGGATTTTCGGTGAAACTTTAGACATCGCTATTGGAAATTGTCTGGATCATTTTGGCCGCGAGACTGGACTGGGCCACCCCGGAGGTCCGGTAATAGAAAAACTTGCTAAAGAGGGTTCATATATTGACTTGCCTTATGTTGTAAAAGGAATGGATTTTTCCTTTTCAGGATTGTTGTCTGCAGCTTTAAGGGAAGCTGAAAAGGGAACTCCAATGGAAGACATTTGTTTTTCACTTCAGGAAACCGCTTTTGCAATGCTGGTTGAGGTTACTGAAAGGGCACTGTCACACACCCAAAAGGATGAGGTGATGTTGTGTGGAGGGGTTTCAGCAAATTCACGTTTGCGAGAAATGCTTAAGACAATGTCAGAAGAGCATGGCGCCAAATTTTACATGCCTGAAATGAAGCTTTGCGGTGATAATGGGGTTATGATTGCTTGGCTGGGTCTTTTGATGTGTAAGGAATTCGGACCGATGGATTTGTCCCAAACTGGAATAATTCAAAAATTCAGAACTGATGAGGTGGACATCCCTTGGATTGACAATTCTAAAAGCTATCTAAAATTAAGTGATGATTTGATAGCTAAAGGCGCCGAATCAAACATCGTCAAGGCAAATTATTTGGGTGAAAAAGCGGTTTTAAAGGATAGGGTTCCTAAAAACTATAGAATTTCTGAAATCGACAACAAAATTAGAAAAGCCAGATGTAAAGAGGAAGCAAAACTGCTGTCAGATGCTAAAAGAGCAGGTGTTAAAACTCCAATTCTATATGATGTTGATTTAAATAACAAATCAATACTTATGGAAGAAATTGAAGGTGTAATGGTAAAGGATGTTATTGATGAGAAATTATCATTTAGAATCGGTGAGGAAATATCAAAGCTTCACAGTGCAGGCATAATTCATGGAGACATTACCTCTTCAAATGTCATGCTTCAGGATGATAATCTTGTTTTCATCGATTTTGGTCTTGGCAGGTACTCTTCTTTAGATGAAGACAAGGCAGTTGATTTGCTTGTTTTGAAAAAGTCATTACAAAGCATTGATTATAATTTGGCATTGGACTATTTTGATGCTGTTTTAAAAGGTTATGATAATGATTCTGTTGTTAATAAGATAGATGATATTGAATCAAGAGGAAGATATACTCATTAATTTTTTGGAATAGTTTTTAGTTAACTATATTAAAAATTTAAAATATACTATTTTTATGATAACATTTATAACTGGTAACGAACATAAAGTTAAAGAAGCAGAGAATATTTTCAAAGATTATGACATAAACTTAGAGCATATTGATTTAGGTTACACAGAACCTCAAGGAACTCTTGAGGAAGTGGCTATATCAGGCGCAAAATATGCTTGTCGTAAACTTGGAAAGCCTGTGATTGTTGAAGATGCTGGTTTGTTCATTAAAGCTTTAAATGATTTTCCTGGAGTCTATTCACATTACGTTCAAGATACTATTGGAAATCAGGGAATTTTAAAGTTATTAGCAGACACTGATGACCGTTATGCCGAATTCAGGTCAGTTATTGGGTACTGTGCCCCCAATTCTGAGCCCAAGACTTTTTTAGGCAAGGTTTCAGGTGAAATCGCAGTTGAAGAAAGAGGAGATTTAGGATTCGCTTTTGATCCATTGTTTTATGTTCCAAGTGAAGGTAAGACTTTTGGAGAACTTACAACTGATGAAAAAAACCAATTTTCACATAGAAAAAATTCATTAAAAAAATTTATTGAATGGTATTCTAATCAAGAATAACTAATTCATACTTATTTAAAAATTAAAGAGGTTATATTATGGCAAGACCAGAATGGGTAACTTATAGTGACGAAGAAATTGAAGAAATGATTTTAAAATTTAACAAAGAAGGTAAAAGTACTTCCGAAATCGGTATTGTATTAAGAGACCAATACGGAATTCCATCTGTAAAAGATGTTACTGGTGAAAGAATCACCGAAATCTTAAAAAGAAATGGTCAGGCTGGAGAATACCCAGAAGACTTATTAAACTTAATTAAAAGAGCTGTAAATATCAGAGACCACTTAGAAGAAAATCCTAAAGACTTACATTCAAAAAGAGGTTTAACTATCATTGAATCAAGAATCAGAAAATTAGCTTCTTACTATGTAAGTGAAGGAGCATTACCAGAAGGTTGGAGATACAATCCAAAAGAAGCAGCACTCCTTGTTAAATAGGGCTGAGGAAGCTACTAATGTGCTTCGTGAGCACATAGAAAAGGATAGTGTTATAAGAATAATTTCTCACAATGATGCTGATGGAATTTCATCAGCTGCTGTTATAGCTAATGCTTTAGCTGAAGAAAATGTTCAATTTCACACTTCCTGTATTCCACGTCTTAAAGAAGATATTGTAAATCAATTAAGACATGAGAAATATGATTTATTCATTTTCTCAGATATGGGTAGTGCTTTTGTAAATGAGTTTAATACTTATAAGCATGATGTAATTATTGCTGACCACCATCAGGTCAATGACACTGAATCGGAAAGCAATGTTGTCCATATAAATCCGCATCTCTTTGGAATTGATGGTAGTAAGGATTTATGTGGTGCAGGTTCAAGCTATTTGGCTGTTCGTGAACTTGGTAAAAAACATTTGGCATATTTCGCTTTAGTTGGTGCTTTTGGTGATATGCAAGGTCAAGGCGGATTTACAGGTGTTAATAAATTAATACTTGATGATGCTTTGGAAAGTGGGGTTCTGGAAATTCATGAGGATTTAAAGATTGTTTCAAAAGCTTCAGAACCTATTTTTAAATCCCTTGCCTATACATTTTCACCACCTCTTCCAGGTATTAGTGGAGATTTGGAAGGCGCTCAGGCGTTTCTGGAAAAAAGGAATTTGTCATATGGAATCAAATTCACAGATCTTGAAGATGAGGAAAAAGATCTCTTGAAGGATGCGCTTATGAATATCAATCCTGATATTTTCGGAGATTGTTATACTGTACCGAAAGAAGTGCCTTTATTACGCGATTTGGAAGAGTATTCATATATTCTTGATGCATGCGGTAAAAACAAAAAGCAAGGCTTGGGGTTAAGCATTGCTCTTGGTGAAAAAGACAAGGCTTTGGATGCTGCTTTAAGACTTCAAAGACAATACCGTGACCAAATCGTTAAGGGGCTAGAATGGATTAAAAGGGAAGGTGCAGTTCAGCTTTCAGATATTCAATATTTATATAGTGAAGATAAAGTATTAAAATCTGTAATGGGAACAATTGCTAGCATTGGCTTATCTGTAGAGTTGTTGGATAATTCTAAACCTGTAATTGGAATGTCAAGACTCCATAATGATATTAAAATTTCTGGTAGAACAACAAGAGAAATGGTTAGCAAAGGTGTAGATTTGGGCAGTGCCCTTAGAGACTCTTCCAACAATTTCGGTGGCCAAGGAGGAGGTCATGATATTGCTGCTGGAGCTATGATTCCTTTTGAAAGCAAAGATAATTTTTTACACCTTGTTAATGAAATGGTTGAATATCAATTAAGTAATGATTAATATGTTTTTAACAAAAAAAGAACAACAAATGTGTGATGGAGAGTTTGGAGAAACTATTAGAAAAAGCATGGATATCCTGGTTGCTTTAGGAGATATCTACGGTGCTTCAAAATTGGTGGATATTACATCTGCACAGGTTTCCGGTGTTTCTTACAAAACTATTGGTGAAGCTGGTTTAGAATACTTACAAGACTTGGCCGGTGACGGTTTAGGTGTAGCAAGTGTAAACGCATCTTTAAACCCTCCTGGAACTGATTTGGACAATTGGGAAAAACTTGGTTTTCCACGTGATTTTGCAATAAAGCAAAATCAGATTGTAGATGCTTATGGAGAACTTGGAATAGCAAAAACCTGTACATGTACTCCTTATTTGGTTGGTAATGTTCCTAGATTTAGAGATCATATTTCATGGTCTGAATCATCTGCCGTTGCATATGGTAATTCTGTAATTGGTGCAAGAACCAATCGTGAAGGTGGACCTGCTGCACTTGCTGCAGCAATCGTTGGAAAAACTCCATTATATGGTTTCCATTTGGAAGAAAACAGGAAAGCTAATTTGGTTGTTAATGTTACAACTGAGTTAAAAGGCGCTGACTTTGGTGCATTAGGCTACATTATCGGTAAGGTAGTAGGTGGGGGAGTTCCATTATTCAAACTTCAAAATACTCCAAACAACAATGATTTAAAAACTTTGGGAGCAGCTCTTGCTTCATCAGGTTCTGTAGCATTATATCACGTTAAGGATGTTACTCCAGAAGCGGATGTCGCAGGTGAAGAAGAAGTTGAGGATATAATGTTCATATCCGATAAGGAAATTCTTGAAACTCGTGAAAAGTTAACTACAACTGACAGAGAACCTGATTTGATTTGTTTAGGATGTCCTCATGCATCCTTGGAAGAGATTAAACAGGTAGCTAACATTGTTCGAGGAAAAACTATTAAGAATAAATTATGGATTTGTACATCAGTTAGCGTTAAAGCAACTGCTGATAGGATGGGCTATACCAAAACTATTGAGGATGCAGGAGGTAATGTTGTCTGTGATACCTGTATGGTTGTAGCACCTATTGAAGAGATGGGCTTTGAAGTAATTGGTGTAAATTCAGCAAAAGCAGCAAACTATGTTCCATCAATGTGTGGATTGGATGTTGTTTATGGAGATTTAGAAAATCTTGTTCGTTTTGAATAGATTTTCTCAAATATTCTTTTTTTTTTAATTTAATATGTAACTGGAAGTAAAAATATGGATGAATCTGACTTTAGAAAAGACACCACCTTTGGAGTGATTGGTGTTTGCGGTGCTAATGGCAATTTGATTGCAAGAATCCTTAAGGAAAGAGGATTCAATGTCATTGGAACTGATATTTCACAAAAACAAGATTGCAGATTTGCAAGCGCTCTTGAAGGTTATGATATTGAAGTTTTTTATGGTGAAACTCCAGATGAATTTTTTGAAAAGTCAGATTATATAATTCCACCTGCCAGTTTATCTAAAGATTCCAAAGTTTATAAAAGAATCAATAAGCCAGTTTTGGAATTAACTGATGTTATAGAAATTTTTAAGGCTGAAAAACCTGTATTTGGAATAACAGGTACCAACGGTAAAACAACCACAACAACTTTGCTTAAAAAAATCGCTGAAGACAATGGAATAAATCCTTGTAAACATAATCTGGAGGGAATGCAAGGGAATGCAGAATTCATTCCGATTTTGCAATCTAGATTGGATGCTGATGTTGGAATTTTGGAGGTGGGGACCTTTGGAGTTCCGGGCACTGTTGAAAGAATCGTTAAAAATACTGATATGGACTGCGGTTTGATTACAAACATTACTCCTGACCATTTAAAGGATTTGGGCAGCTTTATGGATTATGCAAATGTGAAAGGAGAACTGATTAAGGAGTTGGATGGTAAAAAAATCATTGTCAATGGTCATGATCCAACAGTAATTGGACTTTTAAGGCAATTGAACTATAGTGGTGAAGTGATTACTTTCGGTGTTGATGTAACTCCCGATTCAATCGGTTTAAAGGAATGTGTCTGCGGTAATGAAATCACTGTTAAGGAAATTATTTCAGGTTGCGGTTATTACTTTTGTAAATGTGGTATAACAACTCCTCAAGTGGACTACATTGCAACAAATGTGGATTTGAATAATAGGACCTTTGATTTGCACACTCCTGAAGGAAAATTAACTGTTAAGATGGCAATTGATGGGCTTCATAATGTTTATAATGTTACTGGAGTAATTATTGCAGCTCGCGAATTTTTAGGATTGCCTTTTGATAAAATCTTAAAACCAATATCCACTTTTACTGGTGTGGAAGGAAGAATGGAAAAAGTGGATACAATTGACGGCAAAACTGTTTTTGTTGATTATGCTCATAACCCGGCAGGCGTTAAAACTGTATTAAAAGAATTTCAAAAGTTGTTTGGGGAGTTTACAACAGTTATTACAATCTCTTCCGAGTCAGGTTATTCAAGCGATTTAGATATATTTAATAGTGTACTTAAATTTTCAAGATTTGTTGTTCCTGCATCTCCCGTATCTCAAAGAATAGCTATTGAAAAATTGAATGAAAATTCAAGATTGAATGATAGAATATTCTTGAACCACATGAGCGATTTTAAAAAAGATGGCACTCTTGGTGCAGATAAGGATGATGTGGCAGACGGTATAAGAAAGGCATTGAATTTGGATTGTGAAATGATAGTGGCCATTGGAGAGGCAGCTACCAAGTTCAAATCCGTTATTCATGATTTTAAGGAATAGATTAATCTATTCTATAATTTGTAATTTTTTGGTGGATTGCCTGAAAAATCGGCTATGGTTGCTTTTCCAGAGACTGTAAATACCTCAAAGGTTGGATTGTCTGCAGTTTCGTATAGTGATTTAACTAATTCATTTGAATCGATTACTTTTTGTTTTAACTCAAGATTGTCAGTGAATTCGGCTTCACCAGCAATTCTTAACCATGCAAATTCGGGTGTTGCAACTACAATTTCACAGTTTGGATTTGCATCTAATTCTTTGAACATTGGTTTTGTGTTTGCAGTGCAGAAGTATGGTTTTTCATCCTCTTCAAAGTAGAATAGTATTGGTCTTACTTTTGCATTTCCGTCAAGTCCGCTGGTTGCTAGGTATATTAAATTATTTTCTTTTAAAAAGTTTATTACATCGTTCATTTTAGTTCTCCTAATATTTTGTTGTTTGTAGTTTATTTTAAAGAATATAAAACGTTTTTGTAACTTGGGGGTAACGCAGTAACCTTTTAGTAACTGCTATTACTTTTCAGATGCTCTCTCTCAATGTTTATAAATATTTAAAAGAATAATAGTAGTAAGGTATTGTAGATTTAAAAATTTGTTTAGTTTAGAGGGCTTTGTTATGACTAGTTATATTAATCATCCTTTACTTAAAAAAGATGCAATCGAATCAAGACTGTATCAGCAGATTCTAGCGGGGGATGTGCTGAAAAAAGGAAATACTATGGTTGTAGCACCTACTGCATTAGGTAAAACAATTGTGGCAATATTGGTTGCAGCCGACAGATTGAATAAAGTCAAAAATTCCAAAGTCCTTGTTTTGGCACCTTCCAAACCTTTAGCGATTCAGCATGAAGACAGCTTTAAGGAATTTTTAACTCTTCCGTGCACTTCTATAACAGGAGCTATTAAAACTGATGAGCGTGTTAAAAGGTGGGAAGAATCCAGAATTATTTGTGCCACACCTCAAACAGTCGAATCTGACTTATTGAATGGGCGTTATGATTTAAGTAGTGTTTCTCTGATTGTTTTTGATGAATGCCATCATGGTGTTGGATCTTATTCTTATGTTTATTTGGCATCAAGATATGTTCGTGAATCCAAATTTAATTTAATATTGGGTTTGACAGCATCTCCGGGTTCAGACAAATCAAAAATTAATGAAGTTTGCAAAAATCTCTATATTCAAAACATTGTTGTTAAAACAGAAGATGACACTGATGTTAAACCATATTTTAATCCGGTTGAAATTGATTGGGTTAGAATTAAAATGAGTGAAGAGTTGGAAAAAATTAAAGTCCATGTTAATAAGGCATTGAAGATTAGACTTAAAGCCTTAAAAAATATGGGTATTATTAAAACAGTTTCTGTTGGAAAAACTGATGTTCTAAAAGCCAGAGGTAGGATTCAAGGTGAAATTGCCAGAACCACAAATCCTGATAAGGAATTGTTTCAGGCCATTTCAATATTGAGTGCTGTTATCAACCTGCAACATGCTGAAGAGCTGATTGAAACTCAAGGTGTATCAACCTTCAATAAATATGTTGCAAGGCTTCGTAAAAAGAAAACCAAAGCTGCAAAGTCATTATTGTGGGATGATAATTTTTCACGTGCTGTTAAACTTGCAAGAAATGCTGAAAAAAATGGTTGGGAACATCCAAAATTAAGGGAACTATCAAAGATTCTTAAAAAGGAGCTTGGCTTGGGGGATGGTCAAACTAAACTTCAGTCAACAAGATTCACAGAGAATGAAGATGACAGTTCTTCTAAAATCATTGTTTTTACCCAATATAGGGATACACTTGAAATGATTCATCAAAAGCTTGAAAAAGAAGGGATTAAATCCGCTAAATTTTTTGGTCAGGCAGCAAAGGACGGCGAAAAGGGTCTAACCCAAAAGCAACAGAAAGCAATTATCAAATCATTTAGAATGGGGGAATATGACGTTCTTTTATCAACCAGTGTTGCAGAGGAAGGTATTGATATTCCTGCTGTTGATTTGGTAATCTTATATGAACCAGTTCCTTCTGAAGTTAGAATGATTCAAAGAAGAGGTAGGACTGGTCGTAAAAGAACAGGTCGTGTGAAGGTTTTAGTAACAAACGGGACACGGGACGAAGCTTATTTCTGGTCCTCCATTAATAAAGAACATCATATGAAAAATCAATTGATTGATGAAGATGTTTTAAAGGAGTTAAATCAATCTGCAGTTCAAAGAATGGAAAACGAAAAGAAAGTTAAAGTTATTGATAAACCCAAAAAAGAAAATGATTTTCCTATTGTTTATGCCGATTCTCGTGAAGGAAATTCAAAGGTAATCAGACATTTGACTGAAATGGAGATGGATGTTAAAATTCGATCAATGGCTGTTGGAGATTATCAGGTTAGTGATGAGGTAGCTATAGAAAGAAAAACAGCTAAAGATTTTGTTGATTCACTTATAGACAAGCGATTATTTAAACAGGCTCGAGAATTGTCTGAAGAATTTAAAAAACCTTTATTGATTCTTGAAGGTGATGATTTATATGCGGGCATGGTTAATGCTAATGCAATTAGGGGATCTATTGCATCTATCGCATTGGATTTTGGAATAAGTATTATTCCTACTCGGAATGCTCAGGATACTGCAGCAATGATTAAGAGAATTGCAATACGTGAACAAAATGGGGAACATACTCCTGTTCAAATCAGAACTGATAAAAAGCCTGTTAGTTTGCTTGAACAGCAATTGTTTATTATAGAATCATTACCTAATATTGGGCCTGTAAATGCTAAGGCTTTATTGGAGCATTTCGGTTCTGTAGGAAATGTCATCAATGCTTCTGAAAAAGATCTCCAGGAAGTTGAAGGAATCGGTAAAAAAACAGCGGAAAATATCAGAAGTGTTATTGATTCAAAATATCTGTATTTTAAAAAAGAGATTAAGGAAAGAAAACTTCTCTAGAAGTTTTTCTTCATATACTCATAACTTTTTTTAATGGAATCGTAATCATTTACTTCGAGTATGTAGATGCCATCATAATTTTTTGACTCAAGAGTATTGATGATGTATTTTAAATCAATAGAGCCTTCACCTAATGGCAAGTGTGAGTCATCATCACCTAAATTATCATGCACATGTACGTGTTTTATGGAATCAAAAATCATATCCTCTGGAGCATATCCTACATGGTTTGCATGGCCGATGTCCAAAGTCATATGCATCTCATTTTCTACAAGCAATTGATTCAAATCAACAATATTCTGATAAATCATTGATTCGAAGTTAGGCATATTTTCAATGGTTGCCATAACTCCCAAATTTTTAGCATAATCTCCAATTTCTTTAATTGACTGATTTGCAAATTCATAAACTTCTTTTTTAAAATATTTGTTTGCTAAAAATGAGATTAATCCAGGATGAACCACTACGGCTTCAGCATTTATTTCATTTGCCAAATCAATTGAAGATTTAATCTGAGCTATTGAATTTAATCTGCTTTGATCTTGTGGGCTGGCAATATTAACATCCATGAATGGGGCATGAATTGAATACTTTAAGCTGTAACTTTCCAATATCTCAGAATCGATAAATTCTGCAGGGTATTGATGTACAAGCTCTGCATATTCAATCCCTAAATTTTCAATGAAATCTAAGGTTTTTTCTAGTTCAAATTCTATGCCTGCAAGTGTTGATGCTCCGATTTTCATGTTAATCTCCTATTTTTTTATGGCAGTAATTTCCAATCCCATTTCAATAGCTTCAATGATGAAATCAGAAAGTTCTATTCCTTTTTTAATTTTAATTTCACCTTTCTTGGATGTGGTTGCGGTTAATAGATATTCTCCATTTATATAAATGTCAAAATTCTCTCTTCCATTGTCCTTTCCCAATTCTAAAATCAACTGCTTTCTTGTATGTGTAATATCGATTTCGAATGGAGCTTTATTCACTGGTTTTTCTTCAATTATTTCCACTCCAAGACTTATGCCAATACTTTCTTCAATTTCAGCAATTCTTTTACCGTTCTTACCGATAATTTTTGGAATAAACTCTTCGGGAATGTAAATATTGGCTCTGTTTGGTGATATTACTTCAACATCAACTTTTGCCTTTTTTGGAAGAATCTTTTTAATTTTTCTTAAAATTTCCTTTTCGGCAATCTTGTCGACAGCTGATTTGTGAGTTTCATCCTGACCAGTTCCATTAACCAAATCCATGTCCATTACGATGGTCTGTTCACCGTAGGTATAAATTTCGTTTTTCAAATCTCCAGTCTCAAAGTCACGAACTTCAATAACAGGTCTTGCAAGGTCGGCTTCCTTCATGCCTGTTGGAACTTTGACGGTCATTTTTGTTTCATAAACATGAGTAACTTTCCCGTTTTCAATGTAAATGCTTGTATCGACAATGGATGGAATTACTCCCAGTTCCACTCTTGAAGCAATTCTCTGTATCGCGTCAATAGGTCTTGTTGCATGGACAACACCAATCATTCCAACCCCTGCCAGCCTCATATCTGCAAAAATGCTGAAGTCGGTATTTTTTCTAAGTTCATCATAGATGGTGTAATCTGGCCTTACAAGCAGCAGTACATCAGCAGTATTTTCCATACTGCCTTCTAATGGACTGTATTGTGTAATGTCATCAGGCAATTGTAAATCTCTTGGGGATTCCATGGTTTTTACAATTTTATTTAATTTTGATGAGTAATATTTTGCAATGGCTTGTACGAATGTGGACTTACCGGCTCCCGGAGAACCTGAAATCAGGATTCCTTCGGCATTGGTTCTGATTCTTTCAAGCAATTTGTCGGATAGGTGATATTCATCCAAACTTATATTGGCAACAGGCCTTACAACAGTAATTTCCAAACCTTCAGAGAATGGCGGATAAGCTATTGAAATCCTGTATTCTCTTGATTGAACGACAAATGAACCTTCCTTTGATGATTCCAAATATGTTTTTGAATCGCTTTTTGCCTTATCAAGAATTTCATCTACAATTTCATGAAGTTGTGAGTAGGTATAAGGCTTCTCATCAAGCTTTACAAAGTCAATATGGCCGGGTGTTCCTTTCTTAGCCATAGGACAGACATTTTCCTTTAAATGCACTGACATTGTATTTTCATCAAAGAATCTTTCAATTGACAATTCCTTTTCAACATATTTCTGTTCAAAATAGTAAACTGGAATTCCCTGAGCTTTCGCTGTTTCGGCTTGCACCTTGTCATTTGTAAGCAATGTTCCCATTTCGGACCTTGCCAAATCTCTTATGATGCTGTCAATTTCACCGCTTTTTGCATATTTTATATCATAGTTGGTTGGACGCTTGCCTTTAAAATCAATGGCCAATTCGCCTTCGTATTGCATTCGTTGCAATTTTTGAAGTTCCTTTAAACCTTTATGACCTTCACTTCTATTGGCATTGGCTTGATGTTCAAGTTCGCATACAACTGCTTCCGGCACGATGATTTCTGGATAATCAAGGTCTTCCTTTTCGACAATTTCGCTTATTGCACCTATAATGACAGCACTTGTATCTGGAATAATGCGTTTCATTTTAATACACTTCATCAGGGTTTACGAGTCTTTCCAGGATAATTTCCAAATCATCTTCTTTTAAATCTTCAATGTCAACGTTTTCAGTATTCAATTTTCTAAAGAAACATGAAAGATAGCCTTCGTGACATGCTGCTCCAGTTTGTTTGATTTTCAAAACGATTGCATCCATATCACAGTCAACAAGAATCTCTTTAACTTCCTGGAAATGTCCTGAACTTTCTCCTTTCAACCAAATCTTGTTTCTTGAAGTGCTCCAGTAATGGGCTTTGCCTGTTTCAATTGTTTTTTGGAGCGCTTCCTTGTTCATGTTTGCCAACATTAAAATTTGGTTGGTGTCTGCATCTTGGGCTACTGCTGTAATGACCTTTTGGCCATTGATTTCATGTCTAAAGTTAATTTCCATTTTATTCACCTTTGATATGATTTACGATATTGTCGATGTCAACTAATTCTTGATCTCCACTGACCATGTCCTTAACGGTGACTTTGCCTTCTGCAAGGTCATTGGCACCAATAATTATCATCTTTTCAACCTTGATTTTATCGGCATAATTCATTAGTTTCTTGAATTTTTTGCCGTTCAAGTCAACATCTGTTTTGAATCCGTTTTGTCTTAATGTTTGTGTAATTTCGTATGCTTTAACTCTAACGTCTGCTGAAATTGGAGCTACATAAACATCCAAGTGTGAAGGCAATTCTTCTGCATCAGTCAATTCTTCAATTGCATTCATTAATCTGTCAAAACCTAATGCAAAACCAGTTGATTCAACTTCCTGACCTCCAAAGAGCTTGACAAGACTGTATGATCCTCCACCGCAAATTTGCTTTTGAGCACCGAGTTCTGGAACATAGATTTCGAACACAATTCCGGTATAATAATCAAGTCCTCTTGCAACGCCTAAATTTAAAGTATAATTTTGAACCTGGAATGCTTCAAGAAGTGATATTAATTCTTTTAGCTGTTCAAGGGCTTCTTTTGGCTCATCATATGGTGCAATCAATTCTTCAACTTCACTTATTATTGATTTGTCTCCAACAAGGTCAATTAATTTTAATAAAATTTGATTTAATTCATCATTGTCGATAACCGGTTCATCACCACTCAAAGATTCGATTAATAGGTCTTTGTCCCCTTTATCGATTACGACCATGATTTCCCTTTGGGTTTCAGTTGATATTTCAAAGTGTTTGAACAGTCCTCTTATAATTCCTAAATGGTTGATATTAACGTCTGCGCTTGTAATTCCCAATGATTTGATTGCATCTGAACAAAGTGCAATGACTTCGGCTTCTCCCTGAGGAGTTTTTGCACCAATCAATTCGCAGCCAAATTGCCAGAATTGTCTGAATCTTCCTTTTTGAGGTCTTTCATATCTGAAACAGCTTCCATAGTAATAAAGTTTGATTGGTTTCACAGCTGTTTTTTCAAGTTCATTTAAGTATAATCTTGCAACAGGTGCGGTAATTTCAGGTCTTAAAGTTAATTCCCGGTCTGATTTGTCTTTGAAATTGTATAATTGGTTTACAATTTCTTCTCCGGATTTTGTTGTAAATAAGCTTAATTCTTCAAATAAGGGTGTTTTAATTTCTTGATAACCGTAACTTTCAAATATTTTTCTTAAGGTACCTTCTGCTTGTTTTCTCTTACGCATTTCTTCAAATAAGAAATCTCTTGTACCTCTTGGTCTTGTAAATTCCATTTTTACTCTCCTTGTAAATAATATATTATAATTTAACTATGTATGTACAAAGTTATATAATCTTTGTTAATCAATAAACTAATATATGAAAATTAAAGGTAGTACAAATATTGTCGGTTTAATAGGCCATCCTGTCGAGCATAGCTTTTCACCGCCTATGCATAATGCAGCATTTGATGCATTGAACATGGATTATGCATATGTTGCATTTGATGTAAATCCCAATGATTTAAAATCAGCGATTGAAGGGGCTGAATCTTTAAACATTAAAGGGTTCAATGTCACTATTCCTCATAAGGTTGACGTAATGCAATACTTGGATGATCTGGATGAAGTGGCCAGGTTAATCGGTGCAGTAAATACAATTGATTTTAAGAATTTGAAGGGTTATAATACTGATGGAATTGGTGCTGTAAAAGCCATTGAAGAGGTAACATCAATTAAAAATAAGAATGTTGTCGTTGCTGGTGCGGGCGGTGCTTCAAGGGCGATTTCATTTTATATTGCAAAATACGGTGCTGAATCTTTAACAATTTTAAACAGAAATGAAGCTAAAGCGGAAAGTTTGGCTAGTGATGTTTCAGATTCAGGTTTGATTGGGGAAGTTGCTTATGATTCAATCAATGCAATTGGCAATTATATGGAGGGTGCTGACGTTTTAATCGATACCACTCCTTTGGGAATGCATCCTAACATCAGCGATGAACCAATCGTTAAGGCAGATATGATGGATGAGGATTTGGTTGTATTTGATGCAGTTTACAATCCAAACGAAACCGTGCTTATAAAGGAAGCGATTAAAGCAAATGCCAAACCTGTTTACGGAATTAAGATGTTACTGTATCAGGGAGCAGAAAGCTTTAAAATATGGACAGGCAAAACCGCACCTGTTGATGTCATGGAAAAGGCTTTAAGAAATACACTTAATTTAGAATGATAATATGGATTTGATGTTTAATATTTCAGGATTGGCACAAGATAAGGAAGAATTTTCAACATCCAAAAAAGACGTGTTGAAATTTTTAAAGATTATTGGAGTGGATACCAGATTCATTTCATATACTTCACAAAAAATTTATATTAACAATTTAAGATTTTCAAAGTTTTCAAGAAAACGGGAAGCCACCTTTAAAAAACACTATCCTGGAATCGAAATTGTGAGAAATAGCCTATTTCAAAAAATTTGTTCAAAGTCATCAAAGGTGCTGTCTTTTGAAATCAATCCAAATTCAGTTATTTTAATGCCTAAAAACAATTTTATGGTGGAAGTGTTGATGGAGCCATACACTCGAAAGTATGGTGTGAAATTGGTTTATGAAGGGGATTATGACTATGTTATAAACCCTACAATTCTTGATGATGAGGTCAACGGCATTTTTTCAGCAATTTTTCATGGCGACGGATTGGAATTCAATAAAAAATCCGATGAAATCTATCCTTTGATTAATGTTCCTTTGGATTGGATCAACTCATTTTTAGAAATGGATGGTAAAAAGATTATTGAAAATGAAAATAATGATGAGTTAGCTACTTCCTTCATGGAATTTTTAGAAGATGTAGCTCCTCAATATCGTGAAAATGTTTTAAAGGCCTCTGAATACATTGAAAAAAAATTAGAAGCTAAAAAGTGAAACTTGTTTGTCCCCTTTCTTTTTAGATTTTTCTTCTTCACTTTCATTAACTTCAGCTTCTGGAGGTTCTTCAACTATCTCTTCTTCAGCTTCGTTAATTTCAGTTTCTGGAGGTTCTTCAACTATTTCTTCAGTTTCATCTTCAATATTAACTTCAAATGGAATTTCTTCTTCAGGTTTGTTTTCAACTTCATTCATCATCTGATTTTGAAGTTCTTCAAATCTCCTGTCACGCTCTTCAGCCCTCATTTGACCTTTTTTCTCTTCCATTTTTTTGATGACCTTTTTAGGGATTTTTTTCTTTCTGAATCGTTTTATTTCAGTTTCGTCCAAATCTAAAAAGTCAGAGATTTCCCATGCAAGTTCATCATTTGCAAACATTATTTCCAAATATGGGAACATTGAAATGGCAATTGCATGTGAAATATGCATTTTTTCTGACATTTTTTGAGCAATTCCATCTCTTAAGTTTCTTTTACCTCTGTTTCGCCCCATTAATGTAAATATGGTTGGTGTTTGGATTTTTGAGAATTTTTTATAGGTTTCTTTTTTTGATGAGCTTACTCCAATTCCCATGAAATCACTTGCATATTTCCAATAACCATAATTTCTGCTGCTTTGTGCTCTTCCAAAGTATAAATCTGCCCTGGCTATGTTTTCATAAGCTTTTTTGATTTCATTTTTGTTAGTGTATTCTCTAGGGATATTTTCTGCAATGTATTCCATAACTAATGTGGGGTCTTCGTCAACCCTTAGGGCTTCCCTTACATGTAATGGATTTTTACTTTTCAAAACACCAGTTATTGCATTGAATATGTCTGACCTGTCGTCTTTTGTTCTGATGTTTTCAACATCTGCAGGTTCTAAAACATTTTCCTTATCGGCTAGTGACTGTAAGGTGTTTATTGCGGAACGCATATCTCCATTTGATTTTTTAGCAATCAAATCCAATGCCTTAGGATTAGCTTTAATTTCTTCTTTTTGAGCAATTTCCTTAAGTGCTTTTCTGATGCTCGGACTTCTTACCTTAGGCATTTTAATAACTGTACACTTAGGTTTTATGGATTGCAAACGTTTTGAATAAAAATCATTAGCTATCAATATCATCGGATGTTTGGAATTTTTGATGATGTCTCCGATAGCCTTAACTCCGCCACGGTCATTAGTCCCATGAATACCGTCAACTTCGTCCATGATAATTAACTTGTATTCATCACCAAAAAGGGATCTTGATGAGGATGATTCTCCTATTGTACGTTTAATTACGTCTTGGGAACGTTTATCACTTGCATTAAGTTCAATATGTTCTGAAAAATCTTTTGCAATCACTAATGCGAGTGTTGTTTTACCAATTCCAGGGGGACCAACCAAAAGCAGTGGATTTTGAGGATTACCATTTTTCCAGCTGTTAACCCAATCAATAATTATTTTCTTCTCTTTATTGTTACCAACCACTTCATCTAAGGTTTGCGGTCGGTATTTATCAGTCCATAACATTTCCATACCTTAGATAAATTTAGTTAGTAATGCTTCAAGTTGAATTCTAGGATTTGCTCCTTCTCTTATTCTAAAGTCACAATCAGCTATTGCTTCAATCAAATCAATATAAAAATCAGGTTCCATTTTTCCGTCAACAACTCTTTTGGAAACATCTGAATAAATTTGACTAACCATGTCTTCACCGCTGGTTCCCTGTAAAACCATGGTTTCTCTTAAAATGGTTCTGGCTCCTAGGAAATCTCCCATTAATGCCTTATTAATCATATTTCCTATGTCTTGAGGTTTCGCTTTGGAAATGACTTCATAGACAGAATCTTCAGTGACGGCTTCTCCTTCGCTTGTAGCTGCCTGTAGGACATTGACAGCTTTACGCATATCTCCTTCTGCAAAGTAGACTATGGTTTCAATACCTTTATCATCAGCTTCAAATCCTTCACTTTCACAAATGAACTTTAATCTTTCAGCTATTTCTTCACCTTTTATTGGAGCAAATCTAAAAATAGCACATCTTGACTGGATTGGATCAATAATTTTGGAAGAGTAATTACATGAAAGGATGAATGATGCTGTTTTTGTATACATTTCCATTTCACGTCTTAAAGCGTGTTGAGCATCTTTGGTCATGTTGTCTACTTCATCTAAAAATATTATTCTGAATGGAGTGCCTATAGGTTTAAGTCTACAGAAATTTTTAATGTCGTTTCTTACAGTTTCAATTCCTCTTGCATCGGATGCATTCAATTCCAGGAAGTTTTGTTTCCAATATTCTCCAAGAATTGATTTTACTAGTGCAATTGCTGTTGTTGTTTTTCCAACCCCTGCAGGTCCAGTAAACATTAAGTTAGGCATGCTTCCTTCGCCAACATATTTTTCAAGTCTTGTTATGATTTGTTTTTGTCCTACGATGTCTTCTAAATTTTGTGGTCTATATTTTTCTACCCATGGTCCAGTCATTAAATCACCATTTCTTTATGTAAGATGTTTATGTTTTTTGTCAATAATTAATGTTTGCTTAATGTTTTTATATTTGAAAATATTATATATAATTCAATTGAGAGAGTACATGAAAAGTAATGTCATGAAAAGTTTAAGGTGTTAAAATGAAAGGTACATGGAAACTTAAGTTAAGAATGCTTTTAACATCTGTGATTATGTTTACAATTGTTTATTTCCTTATTTTCCTTGTCGGACGTTATTTGGGAATAAGCAGTTGGAGATTATACGCAGGTGTGAGCTTAGTAATCGTATTTTTACAGTATTGGTTTGGACCAAGTATTGTTAAACGTTCAATGAATGTAAGGCCGTTATCTGAAGCTGAAGCACCACATATTCATCAGATGGTTCAGGAATTGGCGGATGCTGCGGGTGTTCCAAAACCTGAAATTGGTCTTTCTGAAATCAACATTCCAAATGCATTTGCTTATGGAAGAACAAGCAGAAGCGGACATATTGCAATCACTCGTCCAATTTTAGGCTTGCTTGACCGTGATGAGTTAAAAGCAGTGCTCGGTCATGAAATGGGCCATATTAAACATAATGACATGGCTGTAACAGCAGCAGTTAGTGTAATTCCAATGATTTGCTATTATATTGCATTGTCCTTCATGTTTTCAGGGGATAATGATAATGGTGCAGGACTCATAATAGGAATATTTGGTTATCTGTTTTACTTGTTGGGTCAGCTATTGGTATTGTTTATCTCAAGAACCCGTGAATACTATGCTGATGCAGCAAGCGTTGAATTTGGTAATCGTCCGGCAGCATTGGTATCAGCGCTTTACAAATTGTCTTACGGTGCTTCAAGATGCAGTAAGGAAACTATTGATGATGTTAATGTTAACAGGGCATTTTTTGCAACTGATGTAAATAATGCTAAACGTGATGTTACAGACTTCCAGCAAATAGACTTTGATGGTGACGGAAGAATTTCCGATGAAGAGTTAAGAAAACTCGCCAACTCAGAAGTTAAAATTTCAAAAACAAGCGGAATCATGGAACTGTTCTCAACCCACCCTGATTCATTAAAAAGAGTGAAAAGATTGGCAGAACTTGAAAATTAGGTGTAATGTATGAAAATGATTTTAGATGAACGTGGAAAAAAGTATATTTTAAAGCCAGGGGCTGAATTTCAAAGCGATTTAGGCATTGTAAAGGCGGATGTATTGGACAATGCACAAATAGGGGATGAAGTAAAAAGTCACCTTGACCACTCATTTAAAATCGTAAAACCTAATGTCAATGATTTCATCGATTTGATGGAGAGAAGATGTTCAATTCTTATTAAAAAGGATATTGGGCAAGTTTTGGCTCACACCGGTTTGGGTGCAGGGTCACGTGTAGTCGATGCCGGAACAGGTGCTGGAGCTATTGCACTTCATTTTGGAAATGTCGTCGGTTTAGAAGGCAAAGTTTTTACATATGAAGTCCGTGAAGACTTTGCTGAAGTTGCCCGCAGGAATATTACAAACATCGAAGTCAAAAATAAAAACATTAAGGAAGGCATCGATGAAGATAACATTGATTTGATCTTTTTAGACTTGCCAAAGCCATTTGAAATATTTGAAGAGGTAATGGAATCATTAAATGTTGGTGGATGGCTTGCAGTTTATGCACCTTATATTGATCAGGCCGAAACTTCTTACCGTGTAGCTAAAAAATTAGGCTTTTATGATATTGAAATTATTGAAACTCTTGAGAGAGGATTGGAAGTTAGAACTCAGGGTGTAAGACCAAAAACACGTATGGTCGGTCATAGTGGCTATCTGCTTTTTGCTAGAAAATTATAACCGACTTTTCTATTTTTTTTGTATTGATTAACAATTATTTTGAACAAAATATTTTAATTATTAAATTACATAAATATTCATGTCAATTTTTCGGTGAAAATTTATGGCTAAAACTAGGATTCAATGGATTGATCTTGTACGTGCAATAGCAATCTTGACAGTATTGTATATTCATGCTACTGATGGAATCTATATAATTACTTCAGACATGATAGTGAATTATACTTTACCTTCAAGGATTTTTAACTTTGCATCACTCTTTATTGGGCGTATTGGTGTTCCATTCTTTTTAATGATTACAGGTTATCTGTTGCTTGATAGAAGTTATGATGATGATAAGACCCGTCACTTTTGGGCAAACAATGTAAGAACTCTAATCATCATTACTGTAATTTGGACAATTTTATATGTGATTAGTTTACAGTTTGTTACTGTATTTTATGATGTCGTGAATGTTTCAGAAGCGGGAACATTGTTTTTCTCTCACATGTGGTATATGCCAATGATTATTGGAATGTATCTTTCAATGCCTTTTGTTGCAGCTGCTTTAAAACACTTTGATGTGGATACAATTTACCGTGCAACAATAGTATTTTCATTTTTAGCATTCGTTGTTCCTTTTGTTTCATTATTGTTTGATATTTTTGGAATTCAGGATGTAAATATACAGTATTCACTTGGTTTTAGTGGTGGAGCATATGGAATTTATATTATTTTAGGATATTTGGTTAAAAAAGGATACTTTAAAAAGTATTCAAGTTACAAATTAGCGCTTTTAGCTATCATTTCATTTATAATTTGCGTATTGTTCCAATACTACACATTCTTAAGAGGATATGATTTCTTCTTATGGTATGAATTCCCATTCATTTTACTGGGTTCATTTGCCTTATTTGAATTATGTTCCAGAGTAGAAACAGTAAAAGCATATAGGGGAATCCAATTTTTATCAAAGTATTCATTTGCAGTGTTTTTAATACATAACTTATTTAGGCTACCATTATTGCCATTTGTTGTGTATTTACCATTTTCAGAACCTGTAAAAGCTATTATTCTTTGGATTGTATTGATAATATGCAGTTATGCTGCTGCAGTTATTATTTATAGAATTCCGAAATTTGGAAAATATATTTTATATATGAGATAATTATGCCATTATCTCTTTTTTTATTTCTTTAAATGCTTTTTTTGCCTCAGGTATGGGGAATAATGGATAAATATGGAATAATCCTTTTCCAGTTATGAATTTAACATTAACATCATTCTCTTCGAGTTTTTCAACGTAAAGCTTAATGTCCTTGTAGAATATTTCATTATCTCCTGCAAAAATTAGTGTTGGGGCCTGATTGGCCACATTTCCAAAAAGAGGACTTACTTTATAGTCTTTAGTGTCTAGATTTCCAGCCCAGGATTTTCCAATTTCTCTAAGGCCAATTTCTCCTAAAATCGGGTCGTTTTCATCATTGTATGGAGAATTGCTCATTGAAATGTCGACCCATGGTGAAAATGTTATGATGTGATCTGGTTGGGTTAAATTGATAGTTTTTATGTATTGTGAAAATGATAATATGAATCCTCCACCTGCTGAGTCGCCCATTAAGATTAAATTGGTGTTTAAATCTATCAAAGATTTATATAATTCTGTAATTTTTTCAATACTCTCATTCACGTCATGTAATGGTGCTAAAGGATAAACTGGTGCAAGGACATAAGCATCTAATTTTTTTGATAGCAGATAACAATATAGGAAGTGCTGGTAATTTATCTCGTTTACATATGCTCCGCCATGCATGAAAAGGATGGTGTTTTTGGATTTTTTATCTCCAAAGGTAAAAACCTGCATTCCATTAAAATCAATGCTTTTAAATATGCTTTTCACTGGCTTTTCAGTAGTTTGTGATTTTTTTTCCAAAAATTCATCAACTTTTTTTTGCATTACCATATAATCCGGTTTTGTAAACTTTAGGATTGCTTCTTCAATTTTTGCAATATTTGATTTGCTCATGTTTTCACCATGATTTAATCTACATCCAACAATATCTATATTTATTATTTGATGACTTGTTTAATTAAATTATTTGTTTGTTTCATATTTTGCAGTGAAGTTAATATAATAGTAAAAATTAAAGACCCTATCTTTGATTAAATTTCATGGATGCATTGTCCACTTCGGAGGTTTCATATTAAATATCTAAAATGTTTATTAAATGGGTATATAAAGAAAAAAAGAAGGAATAATAAAATTATTCCATGAATATTGCGGGTTTATAAGGCATTGCATTTCTTGCCTTGTTTTGTGGGTCATAAGCATCATCGGTGTGAATAATGACTTCATCACCAATTTCTTCAGTAATGTAGTCAAGTGCATCGGTTAAAATTTCTTCTTCATTGATTTTACCGATGTATCTTGTTTTGGTCATTTCCTTACCGATTTTTTTAGCTACCATTGCGATTTCTTTTTTATCATCGTTGATGTTAGCCTGAATAGCTCTTCCCATAATTTGGCCGATATCCGGTTTTCCGACTTCATCGGCTATTTTGTATAATTCCCATTTCCAATCAGGAGCAAGATAAACATGGACTTTGGAGATATCTCCTTTAACCATTTTCTTGATTTGTGTAATATCTTTTATGATATTCTGCACTAATTCTTCTGATTTTTCAATTTCTAAACTTACAAGTTCTGAATCATATTCCGGCCAGCTTGCTTCACTGACAAAGCCTTCTCCACCATATTTGCTCCATAATTCCTCTGAAGTGTGTGGAGTAAATGGTGCTAAAAGCCTAATCCAGTTTTCTAAAACTGTGGATAAGACATAAATTATTGCAGGATCCTGTGAATCGATTAAATGTTTCACACGATATAGGTAGTGGTCTATGTCTTTTTTAAGTAAGAATAGGGAATCTTGTAATGCCTGTCTTGTTTGGAAAACTTCCAGTGCTTCTGTAGCGTTTTTAATATGTTGATTAAGTTGGCTTATCATCCATAAGTCAATTGTACGGGTAAGCTCTACTTTTTCAATATTGCTTAAGTCGAGTTTGGAACCTTTGATTTCTTCAATATTTGCTGCAAATTCTCTAAACCATTCAAGTCTTCTTTTTGTTCCTAAAACTTCTTTTTCTCTCCAGTCAAAGTCTTGCCATGGTTCAGCAGAAGCCATTAAGAATAATCTTACTACGTCTGCGGTGTAATCCTTGATAGCATCCTTAAGTAAAATAACATTACCTTTTGATGAAGACATCTTGTTTCCTTCTAAAAGACCCATTCCAAAGACTACAGTTCCTTTTGGCCATTTATCTTTTGGATAAATTGCACTGTGGTGGAACATCAGGAAACTTAAGTGATTTCCTACTAAATCTTTTGCAGATAACCTCCAGTCAAGAGGATACCAATAGTTAAATTCATCCTGGATTTCTTTGACTTTTTCTGCAGGCACTGTAATGTCTCCGGAATCCTTATCTAAAAGTACCTTATCGAAGAATGCTCTGTTCAAGTCATCAGGATTCATGTCCCTTAGGTATTTTGCAATTGAATAATATGACATGTAGATGGTGGAATCAGTTAAAGGTTCGATTAACCATTGATTGTCCCATGGAAGTCTTGTTCCAAGTCCTACTTTTCTAGAACAAGCCCAATCGTCTAGCCAGTTGAGATAATATTCAAAGTTATTTTTGATTTCATGGGGGATGATTGTTTCTCCTTCTAGGACTTCTAAAGTCTTTTCGGTCCATTCTTCATTTCCATATTTCATGAACCATTGGTCATCCATGATTTTAACAACACAGTTGTTTCCACATCTGCATACAACAGGCCTTTCAGCAAAGTCATACATGATTGTAGCCATGTTGTCGTTGATTAATTTTTCTTTTAACTCTTCACGAGCGAAACGAACTTTCATTCCACCAAAATCAGGAATGGATTCGATTATTCTTCCTTTACTGTGTTGCTGTTTGTATAATTCATTGGTTGCTTCGTGTAATTTTTCATCGTTTTGGTCTGTAATTCCAAGCCTTTCAATAATGTCTGCAGCAGGAATTTCTCCATATCCCTTAAGGGTACATACTGGAATTGGCTCTACATTTTCAATAATTCCGCTTAAATTATATTTGGCTATTAATTCATCGTTATTTTTCAAGTCTTTTAGTGCAATGTAGTCTGCTGGAGCATCAGCAGGTTCGGAAAATACAACACCACTTCCGTATGATGCACTTACAAAACTGGCAGGGAATATAGGTAATTCATCTCCAGTAAATGGATTTGTTGCCATTTTACCAATTAAATCATTAGGATTAATTTCTGAAATGATTTCTAAATCTTTGATTTGGTTTGATAAGTTGTAGTGAGCTTCTTTTGTTATAACCCAATTTTCACCATTTGCATTAGCTAAAACATATTCCACATCGGGATTTAACCAGATGTTGGTAGCACCGACAATGGTTTCTGGCCTAAGTGTTGCGGTAACTAAAATTTTATCTCCTATTGGGAATTTTAAAAGGGTGAGTTCATTAACTCCTACACCTTCTCCTTCAAGCAAGTCATGGTCTCCAACAGGGTTGTCACAGTTTGGACAGTATTTTACAGGATGTTCTCCTTTTGCAACTAATCCTTTTTCGTATAATGTAGTTATTTGCCATTCTATGAATTTTTTATAGGTTGGATCAATTGTCCTAAATTCTCTTCTCCAGTCAATTGAATAACCCATTTCTTCCATTACTTCATGATATTCTGTTGAGAAGTATTTTACAATAAATTCTGGGTCTTCTAATTCTGGCAAAGTCTCTTTTGGTACACCGTGAACTCTTTCATATAAATCAAGTGTCCAAGGGTCTTTTCTTTTAATCCTGTCGGCTATTCCAATAACTGGTGCACCTGTAACGTGCCATGCCATTGGGAATAATACGTTATAGCCTTCCATTCTTTTAAATCTTGCATAAACATCAGGCACGGTGTAAGTACGGCCGTGACCAATATGCATTGCACCACTTGGGTATGGGAAAGCTACTGTAAGGAATAGTTTTTCTCTTTCATCAGGGTTAGATTCAAATAGCTTTGCATCTGCCCATTTTTTCTGCCATTTTTTTTCAATATTTTCGCTCACTAAATCACCATTTTATAAGATTGTTTTTTGAGGACTTTCAGGAACTTTGCTTTTATGTTCGTTCCTGATTATCTTTTTAATAATCATATCAACATCATCTTGTGAGATTTCTAAATTTTGTGAAATTTCACTAATTTCTTTATCATTTTCACAGTATTCATAAAGAATTTGGTCAATTAAATCATAAGACATTCCAAGTTCAGCTTCATCGGTTTGATTATTCCATAATCCCGCACGAGGAGGTTTATCGATAATTTCTTGTGGGATACCCATAAATTCGCTTAATCTATAAACATCAGTTTTGTATAAATCTCCAATCGGTTCAATATCACATGCACCGTCTCCATGTTTTGTAAAGTAGCCGATTAAAATTTCACTTTTATTTCCGGTTCCGCTAACGAGGTAATTTTTAGCATTTGCATAGTAATAAATGATTGACATTCTAATTCTAGCTTTAAGGTTTCCAATAGCCAAATTATTCTCTTCAAGTTGAGTCATTAATAAAAATTCATTTAAGATGCTGTCAATAGCTATTTCTTTGTAATCAATTCCTAAACCTTGAGCTATTGAAATTCCGTGAAGTTTGTCTTCTGTTGGTGTTGTGGTAGATGGCATTATTATTCCAAATACATTTTCTTTTCCAACAGCTTCACATGCCAAATATGCTGCCAATGTTGAATCAATTCCTCCACTTAAACCAACAACAATTCCGTCGGTTTTAGCTTCGTTAACTTTGGATTTAATGAAATTAACAATGTCTTCTTTTGTTTTTTCTTGATTTATTTTTGGAATTTCGCTAATATTTTCACCAACCTTTTAATCATTTATACATTAAATAGTTTGTATTTATTACTTTATAAATTATATCATGGATGTAGGTCTTTTTTCAAAAAGCTTTTGTGATGAGATATGAAGTTGATTTCAAGCCATATCGGTAAAAGATAATTTTGAATAGGAGGCTATGTTTTTTTTGTAGGTGGTAGTATCAAGTTTCAAGTTAGAAAAAATTTGAAGGTCAAAAAGTGAAATCATTTTGATTATTAATGATATCTAAAATCACATTTTAACCATTTTCGTATTAAGAACCAGCACAGGATGGAATATTTTTTTTGGATTTGTTAAGAAGATATTTTAATAAGATATAATAAGCAATAGCAAATGTAACTTCACCTATTAATATTCCCAGTAAAACACAAACTCCGTGTTTGAATATCGGTGCCAATAATGTCACTATTGAAATTTCGTAGATAATGATTCCAATTGTAAAGAATAATTCATGATAACTCTTTCCCATTCCATCCAACATTTTTTCTGACATTACTGAAACCTCATTGAATGGAA
>NZ_CAJOJM010000018.1:0-28764 GCF_905234905.1 Methanobrevibacter sp. UBA188
TAACTGATGAAAAAATGAACCTCTGGAACAGGGGGGATAGCACGGTAATCCTACTCTCGTGGGAGAGTATCAGCCCGTGAAGTAAGAATCCTCGACTTCACCAAAGTCGAGGTAGTTCAAAACTTACTAATTAATGAAATTTACCCATTATGGAAAAAACAATTTAACAAGTTAAAATCAACATTATTAAATCCATATAAATTTATATTTATAGAATAGTTATAAAATAAGTTTATTTTAATAAATAAAAGTAAATATTGCTTTAAATTTGTAAAAATTATATATATTACCTTTAATTAATAACAATATGTGCTAGCATTATTTCTTAATGATTTCATGAAATCTAAAAAAAATGGTTGATGTGATTATGATTATTAAGAAAAAAGTTCATCATCCCAATGATGTTTCAGTTAAATATTTTCAGGCTACAGAAGCTAAAAAACTATTTGATTATTTCAAATTGCCAGGAAAGTTTGTTAAAAACTATTCACCAAGAGTGGTTAAAAGAGACGGGAGCGAACTTGAAATGGATTGGTTAATATTGGTTGATCCTGACAACAAAGAACTATTCGAAAGAATATTAATCAATATAGAATTTCAAACGCAAAGAGTGGATATGAGAAAAATTAAAGTTATTTCAGATTACAAGGACTATTCGAAAACCAATTTTGGATTTCCAGTACTTACAATCATTATAATATTTGATGAAAGAGAATTTGAAGCTTCATTAAAAGAATATGCAATTACAGCTTCAGATATCTTTAAACCTGTCTACATCCACAGGCCATGGAAAGTAATTGAAAAAAGATTAAATAATCTTGAAATCAAAATACAAAACAATGAAAAATTATCCCAAGATGAAGCATTTGACATTGCATTTCTTCCAATATTTTCTCCAAAACAAAAAGCAAAATCAGTAACAGAAAAAATCACCAACATTTTCAGCAACGACAATACAATAAAAGAACCATTAAGAAATGATATAGCTTACGTACTTGGAATAATGATAAGAAAATATTTTGATTTAACACCAAAAGGAAAGGAGTTGTTAAAGTTGATAGACAAAGAAATCAACAAATCTGATTTGATGGACGTCATCGAATACGAACTTGACTACAGAGATCAAGCACACAAAGCAAAAATCAAAGAAATAATAGACACAAAAAACAAAGAAATCACCGCAAAAGACAAAGAAATAAACACAAAAAACAAAGAAAATGCAAGATTAAAAGCAATACTTATAGAAAATAACATTGAATTTTAAACATCACCAAATTATTGCACAAAAAACATATCAATAATAACATTATTTAATGATAAAAACAAAATAATTTTTATGAATGTTGGAATAATCGGTGGAACTGACGGTTTGGGTAAAACACTCATTTATTACTTTAAAGACGAATTTGATGTATACATAACTGGACGGGACCACAAAAAAGGTAGAACTGTTGCTGATGAATTAGATGTAACTTATATTGAATCCAATGAAGGTTTAGCGAATATCAGTGATATGTTAATAGTCTCAGTCCCAATACAACATACCTGCGACGTTATCCGTGAAGTTGCACCCTACATGAAAGAAGGGACAGTCATGGTTGATGTTACTTCCGTAAAGGAAGGTCCTTCCAAAACAATGGCTGAAGTCCTGCCAGATACTATAGAATACATTCCAACACACCCCATTTTTGGTCCAAGAACCACAAGACTCGACAATCAGGTCATAGTATTGACTCCCGATAAAAAGGGCAAATGGTATGATAAAGTTTATAGATACCTTGAAAGCAAGAATATGAGAGTGATTGAAACCACCGCTGAAAAACACGATTTTATGATGAGTATCGTGCAGGTCTTAACTCATTTTTCATTTATTTCCACAGCTTCAGCGATTGAAAAGCTGAAAGTGGATTTGTCCGAAACTGAATATTATGAAAGTCCAATCTACAATCTGATGATTGATATGATTGCACGTATTGTTTCACAAAATCCATATTTGACATACAATATCCAATCCATGAATAGCAATGGTCCTAAAGTTAGAAATACATTTGCAGATGCAGTAATTGAACTGAGAGATGCAATCAACAATAAAGACGATGAGAAATTCATGGACATTGCAATCAATGCAACAAAACATATGGGTGATATTACAAACGCTTTAGGTAGAAGCGATAAGGCAATTGGTGCTCTGAGTTATGAATACAGCATACTGTCTGAATCCATTGGTAAAGAAGTTGGATTGAAGCACATATACTCTGGAAAAATTCATACCGGAATTTTAGAAAGTGTGGACGGCAAAACTGCAGTGCTGAAAAATGGAACAAAGACTAAAAAATTGCGAATAGCCAACATTAGAATATTGCTTGATAACGAACTTTATCAGTGGAAACTCGATAATCTGGATAAAAAAACCAAATCAATAAGTTGCATGTTCCCTAAAACCGCCCATGTTGAAACCATTCAAAAAACAGTGCTGAATATTGACAACATAATTGATATTAAATTAAAAGATGTCTATAATGGCCCGCAAATTGATGAGAATTCAATCAGCCTAACCTTTGAAGTTACCGCACTGTCCAATGAAGATATTGAAAATGTCAAAAAATTGTTCACAGGTTTTGGCGGAATTATAAGGTAATTTGTTTTAAGGAATACGAACAAATATTAAACTGTCAAAAAGTAATTAAATTTTAAATTAATCTATACCACCACCATATTAATTATTTTTAATAAATAAAAATATTAAATTAATTTTATCAAATATAATCTACATAAAACACCACATAGAAAATATAAACCCTAAAAAATCATTTTACAAATTTCCCCAAAACCGAAACCTTTATATAGTAAAACATACACAGATATCTTTGTCAATAAAGTTACAAAAAGTAACAAAAAGATTTTGACACATTAAAATTATTTACATTACAGCCATAAAAGGAGATGATTATCATGGCAAAAAATGAAATCACACTAAAAGTTGCAGAAGCAATATCACAAAAGGATGTTGGACAAGGCATAGCAAGACTTGATCCAAATGTAATGGATGATTTAGGAATCCACGAAAGGGATTTAATCGAAATTGTTGGTGATAGACGAACTGCGGCTATCGCTCTTCCTTCACAAACCGATATTGGTCTTGGAGTAATAAGAATTGATGGGTTAGTACGTAAAAACTCAGGGGCAACAATCGGTGGAGAAGTAACAATCAAAAAAACTCAAGCTACTGAAGCTAAAAAAGTTGTTTTAGCTCCAATCGAAGCTAATATTCGTGTTCAAGGTGATGTACGTGGATTATTTGCTGGAAAAGTAATGGTTCAAGGAGACATCATAGGATCACAAATCAGAGCATCAAAACCTAGCATGGGAAGAGGCTTTAATAGCATATTTGACGAATTGATGGACTTTACCCCTGCAATGAAAGAAATCAAATTTGCAGTAGTCTCCACAAGTCCAAAAGACATTGTCATTGTTGGCCCAAACACTGAAGTGCAACTACACGAAACACCAGTTGACGTAAGCAAAATCGAAGGTGTCGGAAACCTTGTAGATGTAAGCTACGAAGACATCGGTGGACTCAAAGAAGAAGTTAAAAAAGTAAGAGAAATGATTGAAATTCCTCTTAAAAGACCTGAACTCTTTGAAAAATTAGGTATTGCACCACCAAAAGGAGTATTGATGCATGGTCCTCCAGGAACCGGTAAAACATTACTGGCTAAAGCAGTAGCCAGTGAAAGTGATGCCCATTTCATTGCAATAAACGGGCCTGAAATTATGAGCAAATATGTAGGTGGATCTGAAGAAAACCTAAGAGAATACTTTGAGGAAGCTGAAGAAAACTCACCTTCAATCATATTTATAGATGAACTCGATGCAATCGCTCCAAAAAGAGAAGAAACCAATGGTGAAGCTGAAAGAAGAACCGTTGCTCAACTTTTAACTTTAATGGATGGTCTTAAATCCCGTGGCCAGGTGGTGGTTATTGGTGCAACCAACAGACCAGATTCACTTGACCCTGCACTTAGAAGACCTGGAAGATTTGATCGTGAAATCGAAATTGGGGTGCCTGATACTGAAGAGAGAAAAGAAGTATTGGAAATTCATACAAGAAACATGCCACTTGCAGATGATGTTGACCTCGACAAAATCGCAAACACAACACACGGATTTGTAGGTGCTGATCTTGAGTCATTGTGTAAAGAAGCGGCTATGAGAGTAGTTAGAAGAATACTGCCTGAAATTCAAAACGATGAAGAGATTCCAAAAGAAGTCATGGAAAAAATCGTCGTGACTGGAGACGACTTCAAAAATGCTCAAAAAGAAATCCAACCTTCAGCCCTAAGGGAAGTTCTCGTACAAATCCCTGACATCAAATGGGATGACGTTGGCGGACTTGAAGATGTAAAACAGGAATTAAAAGAAGCTGTTGAATGGCCTTTAAAACATCCTGAAACATTCCAACGTTTAGGAATAAGACCTCCAAAAGGAACACTTCTTTATGGAATTCCAGGAACAGGTAAAACATTGCTTGCAAAAGCTGTTGCAAGCGAAAGTGAAGCTAATTTCATTTCCGTTAAAGGTCCTGAACTCTTATCAAAATGGGTCGGAGAATCAGAAAAAGGAGTACGTGAAGTATTCAGAAAAGCAAAACAAGCATCTCCAACTGTAATATTCTTCGATGAAATAGATGCAATAGCCAGTACCCGTAGCAGTAATGATGGAGACAGCGGAGTCACAAAAAGAGTTGTTAACCAATTATTAACTGAAATGGATGGTTTGGAAGAACTTGAAGACGTTGCAATCATTGCAGCAACCAACAGACCAGACATTTTAGATGCAGGTTTAATGAGACCTGGAAGATTCGACAGACACATACAAGTAAAAGAGCCAGATGAAGAAGCAAGACTTGCGATCTTTAAAGTGCATACAAAAGATATGCCTTTAGCAGACGACGTTGACCTCAAAAAATTAGCAAAACACACCGAAGGATATGTAGGGGCAGATATCGAGTCAGTATGCCGTGAAGCAGCAATGCTCGCATTGAGAGATAACTTAGAAACCACTGAAATCTCAAACAAATACTTTAAAGAAGCAAGCGAAAAAGTGAAGCCTGGAAATAAAGAAGATGAACAATTAGTTCAATATATGTAAGGAAGAATAATCAATTCTTCCTTTTTCCTCCATTAAAATTATAAACTTTCTAACCATATTTAGTGGGAAGAACAGACCCTTCCCACACAACCTCCAAAATGATTAAAAGGTTCTAACCATATTTAACCCTGGGAAAGATACAGAAATCTTTCCCAAACCTCCATTTAACCAATAAATTCTCTACTACAAAATGGGAGAATATGGAATTCTCCCAAAATAATTAAAAATCAAATGACTATTTTTTTGGCAAAATATCTTCAGGAGGCAGTAAACCCCTGTTATGATATGGCTGACTCCTATACTTAATGAATGGGAATCTCGGACCGCTTACACCATATTTTGGATTATATCCGAATTTATTTATATATAAATATAAATCATCACGTTCATTTATCATTTCCTGCGTAACCAAATACAATGCTTTGGTGTCATCGATTGCCCTGTGAAAATTAACTTTTTCAAGATGATAATGATCAACTGCATCTACCAGCTTATGAGGATATTCCTTGCGATCCTTTAAAACGGATAAAGTATCTAGCCAATCCACATTTGAAACTATTTCATCAGCTTCATCTGGAAAATGTCTTTTAAGCAAATGATATACAAACAGCAAATCAAATTGACAGTTATGAGCAATCATCAAGGTGCCGGGAGTCATATTATCTTTTAAGTCCCGAGCAACATTCTCTTCTTTTTCCCCATCATTTACCAGCATCGCATTTGTAATGCCAGTAATCTTAGTAATTCTTGGATGCAAAGGTTCTCCAATGTCAACGAACTCATCATACTCTGTCATCTGACCGTCTTCATCAATCAGCATTGCAAGCTCGATTATCTTGCAATTTCTACAATCCAAACCACTTGTTTCAGTATCGAAATATATTGTCTTCATAATCTTGCCTAAAGTAATTTATGAGGTGCATCATCCTTATTTCTCGGATAAACATTAGTTGAAAGAGGCTTACCTATTTTTTCAAGTCTGATATCCAATAGCCTTCGGCCGTCTTCACTTGCACAAAAGATTGGAACTTTAACACCATAGTAATAAGGTTCGTATTTATCAGCATATTCTGAAATGGCTTTTGAAGCACATGCTGTGACAATATCAGCATTATCAAATAGCATTCCGACCTTATCCGGTTCAATACCTGTTGTATGGGCTACAAAAATGTAAATGTTCACATCATCATCCGCAGGATAATCTCTAATATCTTTAACCATTGGAGAAGGCAATATAGTTATAGCAATATTCTTATACCCCTTATCCAATGCCAATTTCAAGCCTTCAAGCTGATTCAACTCGGCGGTTTTCGGATCCAGTATGACCGAATCCCTCTCTTCCAATTTTTTGATGACTTCAGGAATTGGAGTTGTACTTATGAGACCGGATACCCTTCCTCCGACACCCTGCACAACACGAGGATTGGTCATCAACAATGTTCCGGCACCATCACATGCCCCTACAACACAATCGATGTTTCCTTTTTCCATATTTGTTTTGAGAATTTCTGAAATGCCCACAGTTACTGCATCATCCATTTCCACTACTCTGTCTGGTGTGCACATACCGAAGTCTTCGATTCTGAAGTTAATGTTTTTGCGTATAAATTCCTCGTTCAGTTCATCTACACCATGCATTGCATGAAACATCGGACAGTAAGTCATTTCAGATGATCCAACACTTGTTATTTCACCGTTTTCAATGACAACTTCAACCTTTCCCAATGTTTCAATAACATGTCTGTCTTCAACCATATAATCACCAACTAATTAATAGTATTAAACTTTTAATATAATAACTTAATTCTATATACTTGAACAAACAGAATTATTAATGATTAGTCAACATGAGGGATAAATTTGACTCAAAAAAGTGAAGCGCAAAAAGGCAATATCACTCCAGAAATGGAGTTCGTTGCACAAAAAGAGAATATTGATGTAAATAAACTAGCCAGATTAATAGATAAGGGATTAGTTGTAATTCCTAAAAACATATACGGCAAGTCAAAACCTTGCGGTATTGGTGAAGGCCTTAAAACCAAAATTAATGCAAATATAGGTTCATCATCCAAAATTGATGATATCGAACTGGAAGTTAACAAAGCGAAATTGGCTCAGGAATATGGGGCTGACGCACTTATGGATTTGTCAACAGGTTCCGACTTGAAATTATTCAGAAAAAGAATTATGGAAGCTGTGGACTTATGTATCGGAACCGTACCAATTTATGAAGCAGGCGTTGTGACCTTGGATAAAGGCAAAGAAATTATTGATATGGACCCTGATGATATCTTTAAGGCCATTGAAAATCAGGCAAAAGAAGGGGTGGATTTTATGACACTTCACTGCGGCATTACAAAGGATCTTGTTCAAAAGCTGAAAGATGCAAATAGAATGATGGGAATTGTCAGCCGTGGAGGAACATTTATGGCTTCTTGGATTAACCACAATGGAGAAGAAAATCCATTATATGAAAATTACGATTATTTACTTGAATTATCTTATGAATACGACATTACATTATCTCTGGGTGATGGTCTAAGGCCGGGCTGTCTAGCAGATGCAAGCGATATCCCTCAAATTCAAGAACTTGTAAATTTAGGTACTTTGGTTAAAAGAGCACAGGATGCCAATGTCCAGGTAATGGTGGAAGGACCAGGACACATGCCACTAAATCAAATCAAGGCAAATATGGAAATCCAAAAGACAATATGTCATGGCGCTCCGTTTTATGTTTTAGGCCCTTTGGTAACTGATATTGCACCAGGTTATGACCATATTACAGGAGCAATTGGCGGAGCAATAGCTGCAACAGCAGGCGCCAACTTTTTGTGTTACGTGACCCCTGCAGAACACTTGTCTCTGCCTAGCCTGGAAGATGTTAAGGAAGGAGTAATAGCTTCCAAAATTGCTGCCGAAGCTGCAGATGTTGCAAAAGGACTTGACTCAGCATGGACCCGTGAGCGTGCAATGGCAAAGGCCAGACGGGAATTTGACTGGGAAGCTCAATTTGACCTGGCATTAGACAAATCCAAACCTAGAAAGTATCGTGACAAATGTGAACTTGATGACAATGAAATGTGTGCAATGTGTGGAGAGTATTGTGCAGTAAAAATAGCTAAAGGAGACTTCTAATGAAATATCAGGAATTAGTAGACGTTTACTCCGCACTCGAAGCGACTACAAAAAGACTTGAAAAAACAGAAATAATAGCCGAATACTTGAAAAAATTAGATTCCGACACAATTGAAAAGGTAGGTCTGTTAATTCTTGGAGTCGTGTTTCCTGCATGGAGTTCTGAAGAAATTGGAATTGGTGGAAAGCTTGTTGAAAGGGCAGTAGCTGAAGCTGTTGGAACCACACAGGCTGCTGTTGAAGATGCCGTTCGTGATGAAGGTGACATCGGCCTTGCATGCATCAAATTATATGCAAAAAAATCCCAAATGACATTTTTCTCACAGCCATTGACAATCGATTTTGTCTTCAATAGTCTTCGAAAATTATCCAAAATCAGCGGTTCACGTTCAACAAACCGTAAAATTGCAGTCATCCTGGAATTGCTATCACAGGCCAGCGCTACAGAAGCAAAATATTTAACTCGTACAATCACAGAGGAGCTTAGAATCGGTGTTGGTGATGGAGTGGTAAGGGATGCAATAGCCCAGGCATTTGACATTGACAAGGGAGTTGTCGAAAGAGCCCAGATGCTTACCAATGACTTTTCCGTTGTTGCAAGGACTGCCAAAGAGGAAGGGGAAGCAGGCCTTAAAAAACTTAACTTGACCCCTGGAACACCGGTTAAGCCAATGCTTGCACAGCTTGCACCGCCCCTTGATGAAATCATTCCCGAAATGGGCGAAGCAATCTGCGATACAAAATACGACGGCATCAGGCTTCAGGTTCATAGAAGCTCCGATGAAATCAACATATTCACACGAAGACTTGAAAACATTACCCACGCACTTCCGGAAATCGTTGAACTCTTCGATGAGCACCTGCCTCATGAAGACTATATTGTGGAAGGCGAAGTAATAGCTACAAGGGATGGAAAGCCACTGCCTTTCCAGAATATTCTGCATAGAGTCAGAAGAAAACACAATGTTGAGGAAGCTATGGAAAATGTTCCATTAAAGGTATTCCTGTTTGACGTGATGTATTATAAGGCTCCAATGATTGATGAACCTCTGAAAGTCAGAAGAGAAACATTAGAAAGCATTGTAGATACATCCGTTGATGAAATGAACTTGAGTACAATGAAAGTCGGAACTCCGGACAATATCGGCGAGCTTCAGGAACTCTTTGAAAAATCAATTAATGAAGGTCATGAAGGAATCATGATTAAGGATGCATCAGCACCATACATTCCAGGTTTAAGAGGTAAAAAAATGCTTAAATACAAAGCCGAACCTGAAACATTGGATATGATTGTTGTCGGAGGAACCTACGGAATAGGAAAACGTGGAGATTTTGTCGGATCATACCTTGTGGCTTTAAGGGATGACAACGATGACTTTAAAACTGTCGCTTATGCCGCAACAGGCCTTGATGATGCCACACTCGAATACCTGACCGGGAAAATGAAAGAGCTTGAAATTTCAACCAAAGGTCGTGAAATCAAGGTTGAACCTAAAATAATTCTGGAAATTGCATTTTCAGAAATTGTAGAATCACCAGAATATGAGACCGGATATTCACTAAGGTTCCCTGTCGTTAAAAACATCAGAAAGGACAAAGGTCCAATGGACGTTGATACTGTTGAAAGACTACTTTCAATGTACCACACAGGAAATTAGACTTCAGGCAATTTTCTGACTTTAAAAATAACTGTTCTTGTAAGAGGATAAACAATAATTTCATAAACTGTTTTGAACAATGCTTGTGCTACAATCATCAAAAGCAGTGCTTCCAAAGGCATTGTTCCCAAAAATCCTATGAAAATGAACACTATAGCATCCAAACCTTCACCGAAAAGTGTTGACACTATACATCTGAAAAAGAGTTTATTCTCATCCCATTTTTTCAGATAAACCATTACTTTTGCATTTACAAGTGAACCTGCCAAATATGCTGCAAAGCTAGCAACCAAAAGTCTAAAGGTACTTCCCAGAACAATGCTGAAAGCTTCAGAGTTTTCAAAAAATGCCGGTGCAGGCAAAAGAATTGTTATCTGATAGCATATTACCGCAACAAGATTCATGAAAAATCCAAGCAGGATTACCTTTCTAGCCTTTTCATAACCATAGATTTCAGCCAAAACATCATTGACAATATAAATTACCGGAAATATTACAACACCGCACGGCAATGTAAATGAGAAGAAATCGAATGTTTTGCCAGCAATGATATTTGACACAATCAGCGATGCGGTAAAAATACCGGTCAATATTGCATACAATTCTGTTTTGGTCATATCTTCAAACATACTCATACTATATTTCTCATTTCAGATAAATCTTACAGATTGAAATCCTATCAGCTATTTTTACTTTAAAAAATAATAAAGACTTATGGAAATTACAGACGACAAATTATTGAAAATAGCTTTAATAACCTCACTTGTTGGAATAATCGGCCTAATCATATTTACTCCGACAATCGAGGTTAAGGAAATTGAACTAAAAGACATAAATAGGGGAATGATAGATGAAGAGGTAAAGGTTAGCTGTGTAGTCCAGGACATCTCCCAGTCAAAATCCAAGAGCAGTTATTTTTTAACGATAAATGACGGCACGGCGCAGATGCCATTGATAATTTTTGAAAGTCAGGCAGGCGAAATCCAATCCAATAATCTGGACATCAATGATTTTAAAGATAAAAAAGTAGAAGTTGTCGGAAAAGTTACCGAATACAACTCCCAGTTGGAATTAATTTTATCTTCAGGAGACAGTCTGAAAATAGCTAGTTAAATGAATAGATATTTATTAACTAAAATCCAAAAATAATATAAAATAAAATTTTAAGGATTTAATAAAATGTCAGATAAAAAACGATTATTTGGAACATTTGGAGTCAGAAGAACTGCAAATGATGTTTTAACTCCTGAGTTTGCATCAAGACTTGCTGCTTGTTATGGAACTCAAATTCAAGGTACTGTAGCTGTTGGTGGAGATACAAGAACATCCAGTCCGATGTTAATGGAAGCTGTAAAAGCAGGACTTCTATCTTCAGGATGTGATGTTGTGGATTTAGGAATATTGCCAACACCAGGAGTTCAATATGCTGTACGCAAATATTACGATGGCGGAGTGATGATTACTGCTTCACATAACCCTCCGAAATATAACGGATTGAAGTTTTTAGATGAATTCGGTATTGGAATTCCTGACGAAATGGATCTTGCAATTGAAAAGTTATACTTTGATAGTGAACCTAAAAGGGCTCATTGGTCTGAAATTGGCCAAATCTATAAAAACGACAAGATTATTGATGAATACATCGAAGAAGCAATCTCCAAGGTTGACGTTGAAGCCATCAGAGAAGCTAATTTGAAAGTTGTTGTTGACTGCGGCTCCGGTGCCGGATCATATACCGCACCATATCTCATCAGAAAACTTGGATGTGAAGTTACAACACTTAACTGTCAAGCTGACGGATTTTTCCCAGGCCGTGACCCTGAACCAATCGAAGAGAACTTACAGGAACTAATCAGTGTTGTTAAAGAGCTTAATGCAGATATAGGTCTTGCACATGACGGAGATGCAGACAGAACCATCTGTATCGATGAAAATGGTAAATTTGTCTTAGGAGATAAAACATTTACCCTTGTTGAAAAGCAAATGCTTAAGGAAAACAATGGCGGAACCATAGTTACAACCGTTGCAACATCCCAGGCAATTTATGACATCGCTGATGAGTACAACGGTAAGGTAATAGCAACTGCTGTAGGAGATTTGCTTGTAGCCCGTAAGCTCAAGGATGAAAACGGATTGTTTGGAGGAGAAGAAAACGGAGGTTTGATTTTCCCTGACTTCGTTTATGGAAGGGATGCAGTAATGACTGTAGCTAAAATCCTGGAAACCATTGCAAAAGAGAAAAAATCCCTTTCCGAATTGGTAAGTGAACTGCCGGTTTACTATTCCAGCAAAATGAAAATCGAATGTAGTGACGACCAAAAACAGGATGTGATGACCAGCATTGCCGATGAGATTAAAACTACAACCGATTTTGAACTTGACTTGACAGATGGTGTTAAAATCCTTAAAGAAGATGGTTGGGTAATCATAAGACCATCCGGAACAGAACCAATTTTCAGATGCTTTGCCGAATCAGATTCACAACAAAAAGCGGATGAAATGACCGAATGGGGAATCGGTTTAATTAAAAAATACAAAAAATAATTAAACTCCCACCATCACCCATTTTTCTTTTCACCAAATTGATTTTATGATGAATTAAAAAATATCTTACAAATAGAAACCTAATTTTAAAGGAATCATTTTTAAAAATAACCAACATTAAAATGAAAAATAGTTAATTTGATGTTGGTAATCTACATCAAAAGTTTTCCAAACATTCTTCTTTTAAGAAAAAGGCATCCTCATTGTCAGGACTTCTCAGCAATACCTGATTGAAACTGTCAACAGCCTCTTCAAATTTGCCAAGTTCCATCAAGACAACACCCTTATTGAGTAAAAAGTCGATGTTATATTTTTCAAGAGAAATAGCTTTGTTAAAACAGTCCAACGCTTCATCAAATTTTCCAAGGTCAATGAATGCATTGCCCATCCTATTGATTGCGGCAGCATCCATTTCAGAATCATCCAGACATAGTTCAACAGCCTTGTCAAATGATTCAATAGCATCTTCCAATCTGCCCATATCTGTCAGAAGGTTTCCCCGAGAGTTCCATACTTCAGGATTTTCACCATCAATGACAATCAGCTTATCATAAACCCTCAATGCCTGATCATATCTTCCAAGCATTTCCAAAATAAATCCCCTCCAATAAAGAACTATAGGATTGCTTGGAGCAAAATTATAAGCAATGGTACTTGCCTTATAAGCTTCATTAATATTTCCTGAGTTTAAAAGGGCGATGGCCTTGTTATTTAAGATATACTCATTATCTGGTTCCAGTTCCAATGCCTTGTCATAACATTCGATTGCATCGATGAACCTTCCCAGCCTAGATAGGTTATCCCCCTGTTTGTTAAGCAGATATACATCATCAGGGTCAAGTCTTAGGGCAGCATCATAACACATTGTGGATTTATCGAATTTACCGCTGTCAAAAAGAATATCGGCCCGTTTCATTATCATTGCCTTTTCATCTATTTTGTCACCTTTCCAATCGTCAATGTGGAGTTTTTCAAAATAGATTATTTGGAATTCTTCAGATTTGTCAATACGCCCACCATACATCTTTTTGAATTCTCTAAGCATGTCCTTTGCATCCTTAAAGCCTTCCTGTATGGCCAGTTCCTCATTGCCTTCAATCTCACTGAAAGATATGTCTTCCACATCAGTAACGATTGCTTCGAAAATCTTCATCTTTTCTTTAGAAACTAAATTCCAGTAACAATATAATCTGTCACCTTTCTTAAGAGGAGTTTTCCAAGTTTTACGAATGGTTCTTGTTTTTTTACCAGTAATAACATCAATATCATTACTTGAAAAAGATAAAATTGGCATTTTGACCTCCTACTTAATAATTTCTTCACCGAATTCGGCGCTTTTTACCTTGACATGACCATCAAAATTATCCATGATTTCTTCGGCCAGTTTTCTTAAATCATGAGGATTAGGAACTTCAACTTCCTCCAGGGCAGGATCAAGAACATTCTTGTTTCTGAACTGCTGAATGGTATAGACATCACCTTCAATATCACCGACAAGATTGCGAATATCTTTTTTAGTGTGTAATGTTGGAACGTAAGTTGTTCTAAGCTCAAGATGAACATTAGGGTCACGGTTTATTAGCTCCATAGATTTTTTGACATTGAAACCCACATTGGAGCCTGTGATTTTTCTGTATTTTGGAAAAGTGGTTTTAATATCTAGTGAAACGTAATCAAGCAATTCCAGGTCAAGGAGTTTTTGTATTTTATCCGGATAAATTCCACTGGTGTCCAATTTGGTTTTAAGACCGATTTCACGAACATATTTGAATATGTCAATTACTGCATCAGTCTGAACCAATGGCTCCCCGCCCGAAACTACAATCGCATCTAAAAAATCGGCTGCGGAATCTATTTCGGACGTGACTTTATCCAATGTCCATTGAGTATTATCCTCCAATAGCTCCACATTATGACAATATCTGCAAGCCAGCGGACATTTGGACATGAAAATAACTAAAGACATATTTCCATGAAATTCCACTGAAGATATTACAGTTCCACCAATATACATTTAACTTAAAACCTCTTTGATAATATCAATAAATTTCTTGTCTTCTTCAAGGGTACAAATACTGATTCTAATCCAATATTCGTCCAGACCCTTAAATGAAGTACAATCACGAACAATGATACCTCGTTTCATAAGCTCCAAAGCCAATTCGGATGCTGTAAAACCTGTGTCCTTAATGCCTATCAGCATGAAATTGGATTTTGATGGAAATACATTAAGTGAATCGATTTTTGATAGTTCATCGTATAAATATTGCCTTGACTCAATTCCCTTTTCTATTGATTCTGCAATGTATTGCCTATCCTGAAAAGTATTTAGAGCTGCAACAAAAGACAGTCTTGTAAGAGAAAATACAGGTTTTATCCTGTGCATGTATTCAATGATTTCAGGACATGCAAGACCGTATCCAATTCTCATTCCTGCAAGGCCTAAAACCTTTGACATGGTTCGGATTATAAAAATATTATCGTATTCATTGATTAAATCCTTGTTTGTGACTTCTGAATATTCAAAGTAAGCCTCATCAACAACAATCAAAATTTCCGGATTTTTTGATGCAATATCTGAGAGAACTTCCTTATCGATTAATGTTCCTGTCGGGTTATTTGGACTGCACAAGAAAATCATTTTGGTTTTGTCTGTGATTGCTTCAAAAATTGAGTCAACATCCAACTCATTTTTATCCAAATCCCATTTTGCATAAACCGGATGGGCACCATACTGTTGCAGCAGGTATTCATAATACATATAAGATGGTAGGGGAACGATAAATTCATCCCCATCATCAATGAATGTTTTTGCAAGCACATCAATGATTTCGTCAGCACCATCTCCACCGATTATAACCTGAGAATCATCAACATCACTGTAATCAGCAATTTCAGCTACGAGTTCCTTTAGTTGAGATTCAGGATATCTGTTGATTGATTTGATTTCATTTTTAATAGCTTCCATAGCTTTCGGAGATGGACCCCATGGATTTTCATTGGAACCCAGCTTAATAATCTCATCTTTGTTCAAATTGAATTCCTGTGCAATTTCATCTTGTGATCTTCCGGGAACATAAGAATCCATTTCGTCTACAATTTGTCTAGGTTTCATATTTTAGTCTTCCTTATATTGTTTGGAAAGTTTTACGTAATTGTCAGCATTATTTTGAATTAAGTTAATTTGCTCTTCACTAACCTGTTTAATGGCTTTGGCAGGAACTCCCAATATCAAACTGCCTTCTGGAAATTCTTTTCCTTCACTTACAACTGCTCCTGCACCTATAATTGAATTCTTACCAATGCGAGCACCATTCAATACAGTTGCATTCATTCCAACAAGAACGTTGTCTTCCAATTTGCAACCGTGAACAACAGCACCATGTCCAACAGAAACGTTTTTTCCGATTTCTACCGGAAATCCTTTGGTACAGTGAACAACACAATTATCTTGGACATTTGAATTGTCTCCAATAGTGATGGAGTCAGTATCTCCTCTCAAGACAGCACCGTGCCAGATGGATACGTCTTCACCCAATTCAACATCACCAATTACTTGTGCACCAGGACATATTACAATAGAGTCTTTTTTATTTTCCATAATATCGCCTATCTATTTTTTATCTTGTATGATATGATTTTGTTTTACCAATACACGTGTATCGGAGGGTACATCATCATATAACAAAACCCCTGAACCGATAGTGGAGTTGTGGCCCACTTTCACACCTGGAGAGAAACTTGAATTGATACCTGTTTTAACAGAGTCTCCAATAATTGAACCAAGTTTACGCCTTCCACTGTCAATCATCTGATTTTTGATTTTGGTTTTAACAGACCTGTTGTCAAAACGCAGATTTGCGATGTTGGTTCCTGCAGCAATGTTACAATTGGATCCTATTACAGAGTCTCCGACATAACTCAAGTGGCTGACATTGGTGTTTTCCATAACGATTGAGTTTTTAATTTCAACTGCATTTCCCACATGCACATTGTCGCCAAAGTAGGAATTTCCACGAATATAAGAGTTAGGACCTATATCACAGTTTTTACCAATGTAAACATTTCCTTCAATGTAAACTCCTGCACGGATGATACTTCCCTCATCCAAAAATATTTCACCATGAATATGAGCTCCCTCTTCTACAATACCTTTGATTTCTGTTTTGAGTTGGCCTATCAATTCCTCATTAACTTCAATCAATTCCCATGGACGTCCTACATCAATCCAATCCTTGTTAGTTTTGTGACCAATCACATTTTTACCGTCTGCAATTTGCATTGACAATGAATCGGTAATTTCATATTCTCCTCTTTCTGAGATTTCTGTCTTTCTTATCTTGTCGAAAATGTCCTTATTGAAAATATAAATTCCAGTATTTACCAGATTACTTGGAGCTTCCTCTTTTTTAGGTTTTTCCACAATGCTTTTGATATTGCCGTCCTCAATTTCGACAACACCGAAAGCTGAAGGATCCTCAACTTCAGTCAAAACCATCAATGTATCAGGATTCATGTAATTATATTTTTTAATAATCTCATTGATTATTTCATCATCCAAGATAATATCTCCATTCAAAACTATTAAACTGTCTTCAATGAAGTCTTCACCATATGAAATTGCATTTGCAGTTCCCAGGAAATCTTTTTGAGTTTTATAAGTTATATTTACGCCGAAATCACTACCATCACCAAAGTAGTCACGAACCATTTCTTCCTTATACCGTACAATCAATAGAATGTCTGTTATCCCATTGTTTCTTAATGATTCTATATTGTACTGTATAATTGGTTTTCCGGCAACTGGTAACATGGTCTTAGGCTTTGTAAGTGTTAATGGCCTCATTCTAGACCCTTCACCAGCACTTAAAATAATTGCTTTCATTTTATATCCCCTTTATAAAATTTTCTTATAATGATATATGTTTAACTCTTTACTTATTAATTAACTTTCCTAAAAAAATAAGTAATTTTAAATATTAGTTAAAATAGAGTCAAAATATAATTAGCTATTATATTAATCATTAATAGTGAAACTTAAAAGGAGATTGTAAAAATGACCGTATATGTATGTTTACACTGCGAATACAGATTTGATACAGAAAAAGGAGACCCTGCATACAACATTCCTGCTGGAAAAACTCCTGCAGATATGCCAGATGACTGGGTTTGCCCAGAATGTGCTGCTCTTGGAGTAGAAGCATTTATTGTAGAAGAAGAATAAATCTTCTTCTTTCAACTATTTTTTTAATATTTTATCTAAAAATTTCAACAGACTATTTTTCTTCAAAAATATAAATTATATCTTACAATTGATTGGATACTGATTCCGCAATTATTTTTTGTGAAACCACCGCAAATCAGTTAATTCATAGAAAAAAAGCAATGGACAATCCATTTTTAATACCATTCTTACATACCAACAGCAATCTGTACAATAATATTTCCAGAAATCATTCAATACTTTTTAAAAAGTTAATTAAAAATATTTAACCCCCCATAAATTATATAAAGGCCAAATTAATTTTTTTATTCGAAATAATAGAATTATAAGAAACATTAAATACTACTTAAAATAAATTCAAATCTATATGTTAGTTATTCATTAGGTGTAAAGATGAATAAAAAAATGATTGAATATTTGATTATCACAACAGCAGCAATTTTACTTATTTATGGCTGTTATTCCATTATTAACTATAAATACCTAGAAACAGAAAAAGACATAACCGATTCAATAATTATGTATTATCCTTCAAGTTCCGAGTACCATATTGTTGGAGATACCATTGAATTTAGAAATCTTGCATATGATTTCTATAACATGGACGTTAGCAAATTGAACTCCACAGATGGACGATTAACAAATCTACTGAATCATTTCGCCAATGTTAATCAGGGTACAATTGACTATAAAAATGAGAGTTGTTATCTGCTTACAATGGAATTTGAAGACAATGGATTCAAATACCACTCCATAATAATTCCAATCAATTCATTTAACAAAGACAACTTATCATTCACCAACAAAACAAATGTATACTTATTTGATGGAAACAATAGAGAATTTGTTGTAGATACAGCATTTAACAGTCAGGTGGTACTATGAGTCCTGATAAAAGAAAACATGATGTTTTTATAAGTTATTCAACAAAAAATAGTGATATAGCCAATAAAATATGTCATATCCTTGAACAAAACGATTTAAAGTGTTGGATTGCACCTAGAAACATTTCATCAGGTAGAAATTATATCGATGAGATTGCTTCAGGAATAAAATCAACAAAAATCGTTGTTCTGGTTTATTCCAAATATTCTCAGGCATCCAAATATGTCAATAACGAAATTAAAATGGCATTTTCAAACAATAAACCTATTCTTTCATTCAACATTGACAATTCACTGCCAAAGGATGAAATGGAGTATCATTTGAAGATAACACAATGGCTGCCAGCATATCCCAACCCTGAAGATGAGTTTGAGACATTGATTATTGACGCATTGAAATTATGTGATGAAACAACCGACAAACCAATCCTTATGGACTTCACAAACTACAAACCTGAGGATCTGACAAAACATAAGAAGGACTACATATCCCTTGTCTTATTGTTCACACCATTCTATTGGACTTCCTTCATATATATGGGAATCAGTACCGGCAAAAAACTATGGACTTTAATGGGATTTGTCTATTCCATACCAACTTTAATGTGCCTGATAATTTACTTTGGAATATTGGACATGTTATTCTTGCTATATCCGATGCTTGTGCTGTTTAGCCTGATATTCATAATGTTTTGGATATTGGCCATAATACACGGATTTGTAATTAGAAATGAATTTTTAACCAGAAAATCTGTCTTAAGATTCACATCTTCAAATGAGGAGATTTTCGAATACCTTTATGATGAATATATGCAAATTTAATGAGGTTTAATCATGAGTCATGACATTTACATATGCTATGATAAAAAAGATGAAAAGTACGGTGATGCACTTTACAACATCTTTGAAAAAAATAACATTAATCCATGGATCAAATCAAAATATATGGGTGAAGGAGACCATGTTGACAAGATAACCTCTGCAATAGCCGATTCAAAATGTTTTGTTTTGATTTTATCCAAAAATTCAAAGAATACAAATTATGTCATTACTGAAACAGACATTGCATTTTCCAAAGACATCCCCATCATAGTGTTTAACATTGATGAAACAAGATCCGATGGAAATCTTGAGTTTATTCTCGAAACTCAAAAAAACATATCATCCGCTCCAAACTCCAAAAAGCAATTGGAAACTTTAGTAAATGAAACTTCAAAATATGTCAAAAAACCAATTACTAAAGTTAATATAGATGCAGGATATGTGAAATTATTTGAAAAATGGAACCCTAAAAAATATGTTGTATTGGCTATTCCATTAGTCATAGCAGTGATTTTAATTTATTTTTTTGTCATCGTTCCAACAGGACAGCACACGACTGATGACGGCATATTTTCCATGAATGTAACTGATGTTGACGTTAGTGGATCTGGTGGTAGCTACAAGTACACTATCCATGGAGAGTCATATAATTTACCTGCAGATTCCGGAAGATACTTCATGAACTTCAAATTCTTTGATAAAAATGACAAGATGGTTTATGAGGTGAATTCTACTGCAGACGAATTTAAATCAGGAATTATGTGGAGCGGTGATTTGAAAACCAATAATGTAACCTACATCGGATTTAAGCTAACTGACATAAACAACAAAATACTTTCAAAACAGAATTATACGATTGTGTAAAAAAATGAAATTGAGATATTATTTTGCATTGATTGTGATTATAACAATATTATTTTCACTGGGAAGCGTTGTAGCCTGTGAAAATTCAACCGTCAATGCATCTGCCACATTGAATGAATTTACCATTGAATCTAATAGTGTTGATGAAAATTTAAATGAGATTAGTGAAAATCATGAGAGTTCAACCAATGATCCATCATCTTCAAATGACCTGATTAAAAATAACTTAACTGTTTATATCCTGGTCAGAAGCGAAGATAACAATATCAATAAAACTTATTGGACATTAACACCGCAACTCAGTGGTGGAATTGCATATAATACAAAAATCCACTTTATATTTTCTGATAATCAGGAATATGTATCCCATAATATATCAATGGGAACATATAATTCATTAAACAAAATTTGGAATATAGGGAACTTGACTAGCTTAGATAAACCTTCCCTAACATTATTAACCGAATTGAAAAATCTTGAGCAGAGCACTACTTCATTTAATGTACTCACCGACTCTAAAGATGTGGATGTTTTTCTAAACTTTACCCTAAAACCCACTGGAACAAATTCTTCATATGATGAAAATAGTGACAATAGAAACAGAGTCCAGCATAATGACCATCCGGGAAGCATTCCTTCAGGTTCACATTCTGTAACGATAATCATTGAAAATCAAACTTCTTCCGACTCAACAGATGTTGTGAGCGAAACTGGTGAAAATACTGATTCTGATGAAAAAACCAAGACGGAATCAAATTCCAATACCCCCACAGACAATGCAGCCAATAGAAATTCCAACAAAGATTCAGACCATGGCGACAAGTCCAATTCCATAACTAAAACAATATTAAGCAATAAAAATCTAGAATCATTAACCAAATCACTTTCAAGAACATATGACTCCATAACTAATTCGATAGCCAAAATATTTAATCCGACTTCATTATTTTCAGATGATACCAATTCCAGTTCATCCAACTCACCAATTAATGCAATTCTTGCTTATGATTATACCAGAATTCCAATTTTGATATTTGCAACATTTTTAATCCTATTGGTGTGCATTGTAGGAATCGGAAAAATAAAAAAATAGAGATGTAATATCTCTAAAAAGTTAATCTTTTTTAAATTTGATAGCAAACAGTGTAGTTAATGACAATAATGCTATTAAAATAGGATTTCCAGCAGGTTTCATATCAATTTTAGCTTTAGCTGAAACATTGCTTAATGCTTTTGTTGTAACCCTAAAACTAGACGAATGAGAACTTAAATAATGAGGTTGGTGACGTTTATTGTCATCAGGTTTTGATACCGGACCCGGCTTAGATGAACAAATGATTCTAGCAGTAGCAGCATCTGAAATAGGACTTTCATCATCGAAATTGGCAGATGCAAAAACATCAACACCTAATTCACCCCAGTATAATGCTTCTGTTTTAATTTTTAAAGATTTTAAACCTTCTAAATCACCGACATTCCAAGTTCCATTATTCGGATTAAACGAACCTGCATCAGCACTGGAGCCTATGTACTTTAGATTTGAACTCAAAGAGACCTGAACTATAGTATTTTTTGCCATACCACCTTGAGATTGAACGGTTATCGTCCAAATAACGATATCTCCCCTATCGACATTATTGCTATCAGTTTTAACATTTACAGACAAATCAGCAGCAGAGGAACTTTCATTATTTGCAGGAATTTCAGGAGAATTCTCTTTTAATGGAACATCTTCCACCCCGAGAATATCCTCAGCCTGTTGATTATCCATATTTTCAGTTATATTTTCACTAGCTGCAACCATACCAACTGATAAAAAGACAATTAAAAGTACAACCAATGAAAAACTTAATTTTACTTTCATGAAAAACCTCAAAAAGTTTTTATAAAGTAAAATATAATCTATTTTAAATTTTATTTAAATATTGCCAAAAAAAGAAAATAGAAAAACAAATGTGTTTTTCTATAAGTTATCATTAATTATGTTAACGCAGACTTTTCTAATCTCTTCTGCACGGTCCTCACTGCGGGACTCTAAAGTTATCCTAATATAGTCTTCAGTTCCGGACGGCCTTACAAGCACCCAACTGCCATCATCAAATGTTAATCTGACACCATCAATTGCGTTAATGTCACTAACATCATCAAATGCCGCTTCAAGCAGCTCTTCCATGTTTTCCATGACTTCCACTTTTGCCTCTTTTGAGCAGGTTATCTTTTCACGGATATTAGGATATGAAGGTATTTCATCAAGAAGTTTTGATAATTTTCCTTTTCTTGAAACCAATTCGGCCATTCTTAAACCGGAAAGTATTCCATCAGGACACATGCAGAAGTCAGGGTGTAGCCATGTTCCGGAAGGTTCTCCTCCAAATGCTGCATTTTCAGCTATGATAACTTCAGCAACATTTACATCACCGACAGGAGTTCTGAATACTTTTCCTTTTACTGATTCATCCATACATAATCCTGCATCAACAGTTGTTACAACATCTCCATCGAATTCTTTTGATATTAATGCCAATAGAGAATCAAATGGAGAAATATTTCCGTTTTCATCGACTGTTATCATCCTATCTGCATCACCATCATGAGCTATTCCAAGGTCTGCACCAATAGCTACAACGGTCTTCATTAATGTCTGCAGGTTTTCAGCATTTGGCTCAGGGTTTCTTCCAGGGAAAAATCCGTCCGGTTGTGAGTTGAGGGTGGTGACTTCACATCCTGCTTTTCTAAATACTAAAGGTGATATTTCGCTTCCCGCACCGGATGCACAATCAATTACAACTTTCAGACCTTCATTAATGTCAACCATGTCCACCAAATCATCAACGTATTGGCCTTTGATTTCTTCATTAAAACTTAAGTTACCCACTTTATCCCAAGTGACTGAAATATAATCTTTATTTGAATAGATTTCTTCAATTTTTGCTTCCTGGGATGATGTGTATGCCATTCCATTTTTATTCCATAATTTTATTCCATTATATCTTGAAGGATTATGGGATGCTGTAAGCATGATTCCTGCATCGGCATCCAATTTTTCAGTGGCATAGCCCACCAATGGTGTTGGGACCATACCTATCTTAACCACATCAACTCCACTTTCCAAAAGTCCTGCACAAATTGCCTGGTCAAGCATGTCATTAGTTGTCCTTGTATCATATCCAAGTACAACAGTACCTTCATTGCCCAAATAATATGCCAATGATTTACCCACATTCAATGCAAGTTCACAGGTTACTTCAGAACCAACCAATCCTCTGATTCCTGATGTTCCAAAAAGTTTTTTAGCAGCCATGCAATCACCTTATGCTCCGAATTTATGAGCATAATTCATCAAATCCATCATTATATTCATTACATCAGACCCACGGATTCTGTTAAGTCCCCCTTTTGCACATGCCCTTTCAGAGAATTCCTTAACGTCATCCACTCTTACTTCAGGACCTCTGATTAATACAGGTACGGGATCTCCTGAGTGGTTTTTAACGGATATAGGTGTTGAGTGGTCTGCTGTTAGGTAAATGTAGACGTCCTCAAGTTTGATGAGTTCGCTCATGACCACTTCATCGACCTTTTCGATGAACTCTTTTTTCTCTTTTATCTGACCGTCGTGACCTGCCTCATCAGCGCCGTCAATGTTTATCAGGAAAAAGTCATGGTCTGAGTTTTTAACCTGATCGATGATGGTATCGCGAATATTATCCAAGTTGGTATCGATTCCACCAGTTACGTCTTCCATTTCAATGATATCCATTCCTGCAAAACGTCCGATACCCATGATAAGACCAGTTTCTGCAATACATGCAGAGTTGACTTCATATTTATCATTCAATGAATCTACAACAGGCACTTCCCCTGCTCCACGAGGAATGACGATGTTTGCTGGAGGCAATCCATCTTCGATTCTTTTTAGGTTAACAGGATGGTTTTTGACCATTTCATATGTTTTAACAACGAGTTTATTTAGAATATCAGCAGTTTTTGCCGCTTCCGGTGAGTCATCAAGTGCTTTTACTTCTTTAGGTTTGTTGCCTTCCACCTTAGGATCAGCATCGCTTACCTTGCCTGAAAGACCTTCGCCCCTTAGGACTAAAACTGCTCTGTGGCCGGTGGATTCCTTAAAAATTATTTTGACATCAGGATAATCTTCTAAAACCATTGTGTTCAATACATCGACTATTTCCTTGGTGCCTTCCTTGATTCTTCCGGCACGCCTGTCAGTAACAATTAAATCTTCATCGACAGTTGAGAAATTGCATCTGAATGCAATGTCACCAGGCAAAACATCTACACCAACACCATTTGCCTCAAACGGACCTCTGCCGGTATATACCTCATAAGGATTATAACCTAAAATAGACAAGTGTGCAGTATCACTTCCAGGAATAATTCCCGGAGCTATTGAGTCCATAATTCCAGTAATTCCTTCTTCAGCCATCTTATCCATATTTGGAGTATTTGCGGCTTCAAGAGGAGTTTTATTTCCTAATTCTTTAATTGGACGGTCACCCATACCATCCATAATTAAAATAAGACCTTTCATAAATATCACCTAATAAAATATACTAATATAATTTTTATGTTTAATAGTTAAAATAATTTATTTAATTTTAACTTTAAAAAAATAGAAATTGATTTGCAAAAAAAATTAGAACATGTTCATTAAAACTATTCCGACAAGAGCTCCAACAATTGTTGCAAACAAATTGACATGCTCATTGGTTAGCCAACCCTTATTTTCAAAAAGAGCACCTAATATGCTGTCAAAGAAACAGCCAACAGTTCCTGAAACAATAGCAACTAAAATTGCAGACCATGGATTTGGCACAATTACCAACAAGAATGAAGCAATACCAATTATCGCAGCACCCAAAATTGCGATTCCAGTACCTAAAGGAGAAACTGCACCATTTGTACCCGGATCTACCTTTTGGAGGGTTGTAATCAAACGAGGATGATGGTCCAATACACCGATTTCAGAAGCTAATGTATCAGCAGTCGCTGTAGCGATTGCACCAATGAAACCCCCTACAAACGGAGAGTAATAACCGCCGAATGCAGCCATAAAACAGGCAACAACACCATTGGAAATAACATTCTTGGAAGTTCTTCTTCCCTCAAATTCACCTAAAGACATCTTATACTTTTTAGAGAATTTTGTTGCAAGAAGAGACATTATTAAAAACAGGACAATCAATCCCAACCAATTGGCACCGGCTGAAAAAATAATAACAACACCCATGATAATCATGACTGCAGCACCGAATAAATCAAGTGACTTTCTATAATATGTAATGAACCCCAAAATAAACAAAAGAAGCACATACACCCAGTTTATCATATACTCTTCAACCATAATTACCACAACTTTTTATAAATATTTGTTTAAAATTATATAAAAATATTTAGATAGAATAAATTACATTTTTTCTGATTAACTAACACCACAAAGAGATTATAAAACTAAACTATTGAAATCCCCAATAATTTTTCACCACAAAATAATAGAAATAACGATTAATCAAATTAATATAAAAACCATAACTATAAAAATTATTAAGTGTAATTTAAAATAAAATGATACTCCATTTTAAAAATATTAAAAATAACTCACTACATGTATCTGTAAATAGTTAAAAAAATAAAAAATTAAGAAAAGTTATTTTTTAAACCTTCTCAATTGTGTTGTGCCTATAGCCAAAATCATAATCAAAAGCACTAAAATAGGATTACCTGTTGCATAAGCAGATAATGATTTGTCATTTCCACTATGGAAAGCATGAGTTGCGTTTTCATGAGTGTCCCTATGAGTTTCATTATTATTTTTATTATTATCAGATACAACAATTTTAGTTACGGTTTTATTGGCAGCATATTTATCGTCACCAGAGTAACTGATGGCAACATCATGAGATCCTTCTTTCAATCCAGGAATTTTTAATTCCACTCTACCGTCAACGACAGGCAATGTGTATTTACGGCCATCAACAGTTATTGTTACGGTTCCTGTTGCATCTTTTGGAAGATTTACAACAACAGTTCCATCATCCCCAATTTCAATATAATCTTCAGTAGCGGAAACCGGTGCTGAATTTTTTCTTACTTCGAATTTTGTTTTGGTAGTGCTTGACAGGTATTTGTCATCACCATCATAGGTTATGACAGCAACATATTTTCCAGCAGGAAGATTTGGAATGACAATGCTAACCTTACCGTTAATGATTTCACCGGAATAGTCCACACCATCAACAGTAACAGTTACACGGCCTGTTGCATCTTTAGGAAATGTCATTTTTATAGTTTCATCTTTTCCAACAGTAATATCAGTTGAAACTGCATCAACAGTTGAAGCACGTTTTTTAACTTCAAATTGTCCAGTAGTGAAGTTTACAACATGATTGCCGTCTCCCCAGTAAGTTACTGCTACAGTTTTGTTGCCAGCAGTCAATCCATTTACATCAAATACAGCTTTTCCATCTTTTATTGTAGCGTTATACTGTATAGCATCGATTTCAATGGATACTACTCCTGTTGCATCTTCAGGAACGGTAACGACAATATGCTCCTTGTTTCCAACAAGGATATCCTGTGCCGCAACGCTTATTGGAGTTTGCTTTTTAGGAATGCTGACTTTAGAATCAACTGTTTTAGGCGCATGCTTATCATCACCGGAATAGGTCACTTCAACATCATGGTCTCCGGCAGGCACATCATCGAGGTTGATTACGGCAACCCCATCGATGACATCAGCAGTGAATGTTTGGTTTCCTACCTTAACAGTAACGTTTCCGGTTGCATTGTCTGAAACAAATACCTTAATGGTTCCGTTTCCAAGGTCAATGACATCCACTTCAGATTCCTTTTCGCTTACTGTGAATCTGGTTGAATTTGATGATTTGAGGTATTTGTAATTGCCGTTATATGTTACGGTCACATCATAGATTCCACTTGGAAGACCTGAAAGCACCAATACTCCTTTGCCGTCACTGACAGCTACAGAGAATTTGCCAACATCATAAAATGGAACGCCTAATATTTCATCAATGTCAAATGTGAACTTCTCACCATTAATTACAACAGTGAGATTTCCTGTTGCATCTGATGGAACTTCAAACAAGATAATTTCATTTTCACCAACCATAATGTTGGTTGCTTTAGGAATTACATAAGATGGAATCTTGTTCACATCAAATTCTGTGCAATTGCTGCTTGGCATGTATTTGTCATCACCAGTGTATGTGAGATTTACAGGATAGATTCCATTTGGCATGCGAGGTATTTGGATAGTTCCTGTACCTTTTGTTACATTTACATAGTATCCTACTCCATCAATATCAATCAGTACTTGACCGGTAGCATCTTCAGGAACGAATACAGTTAGAGTTACGTTTTCGCCAACGTTAATGTCTGTGACTGTTGCGCTTACAGTTGATTTGACTTTGGACACGGTCACATTGGTTATTGTCTGTTTTCCAGCATAGTTATCATCACCGTCATATCCAACAGCTATTGTTTTTGTGCCTGCAGTCAGATTATTGATTCTGAATGTTGCACTTCCATTTATGACTTTTGAGGTGTATTTTACGCCATCAATTTCAACTGTTGCATTTCCTGTTGCATTTTCAGGGACTTTTACTGTAATGACAGTGTCTTCGCCGACACCTCCAGGAACTGTTATGATTTCAATCGGAGCGTCATATTTAGGTCCTGTTACAATAGAGTTGAATGTTGCGTTGGAGTATTTGTCATCTCCACTGTATATTACTTCAATATTGTTTTCGCCAGGAGTTATGCTGTCCAATGTTAATGTAGCTGTGCCGTTGATGACAGCAGCATTATATGTATTGTCTCCAACTTTAACTGTGACATTTCCCTTAGCGTCTTTAGGAACAACAACTACAATTGTACCGTTTCCTTGATCAACTACAGTAACATCAGGATTTACTTTGGACTGTTCAACTGTGAAGTTACCGACAGCATAGCCAGATGAGTAATTGCCATCACCGGAATACTCAACAGCAACAGTCTTAGGACCAGCAGTCAAATTACCAACCCTAACAACAGCAGTACCATTAACAACCTCAGCAGTATAAGACTTACCATCAACGCTAACAGTTACATTACCAGTAGCATCTTTAGGCAACTCAACAACAATGGTGCCATCCTCACCAGACTTGATTTCACCAACAGTAATGCCAATAGGAGAATCATACTTAGGAGCAGTCACATTAGCATTAACAACAGTTGAATTATGAGTGCTGTCACCTGAATAAATAACTTCAACTTCATGAGTTCCAGGAGCAACATTATCCAATTCAACAACAGCAGTACCATTAACAACCTCAGCAGTATAATTCTTACCATCAACAGTTATAGTGACAACACCAGTAGCATTATCACCAACAACAACCACAACAGTACCATTACCATAATCAACAACAGAAACATCAGGAACTACTTTTGCAGGCTCAACAGT
>NZ_CAJOJM010000019.1:0-30282 GCF_905234905.1 Methanobrevibacter sp. UBA188
GGAGGCGTGACTCCATTTTGTGCACTTAAAGAACAGGGAAAAGAGATTGACATTAAAATAGCTGAAGAGATAAAGAATTTTGATGAATTAAAACCAATCACACCAACAATAAAACATAGTCTAATGCCTGCAACAGAACACAAACAACTAAAAATACCATTTTTACTATCTAAATCATGGAATCTAATTCAACAGGTCAATTTTGATGTTGAAAAAAGAAAAGGAAATATAATCTCAAACGTTTCATACATTGACAAAAATCAGCTGGACAAGGCATTGGACATTATGGATGAAACATACAACAACAATCCAAAATTCATAAATCCGTATTATAAGCTCATTGATCATCCAACAGACAGCGAAAAAATTGGAATAGCTACAATTTGCAGTTTGAGTATTGACGGATTAATGATAAACAACGGAATAATGAGCACACCAAAATATGGCGGATTGCTTGAGTTAACAGAGCCTCCGCTTTTAATCGAATTAATATCCTACAACGGAACAACAATAGACCCACACAACATATTTTTATCAAAAAATATGACCTCCATAACAGGCAATAACGGCACTACCAAAATATTGGCCAGCATAAAAGAAATTCCTAACATATCAAGAGACTATGCAGTTCATTTATTGGAAATTTTAAACAATATAGGATTTTCCATTTATAAAATCGGCAAGCCAAGAGAACTGGTATACAATGCAAAAGTAGACAACTATAATTTTGGCGTGATAGCTGGCGGTGGTTTGAATTCAATAGGTGCAATTAAAGAAAAGGGAATAGATATTGAAATAAAGGCAATTGAAAAACTGATTCCTTTTGAAAGTATGGATAGACTGTAATCATATTACAGAAACATCCACAACTTCACCATCCTTAGGTTTATGAACAAATTCTATGAGATCTTCTTCAACTTCATAAACATCTATTTCAACTGTGGCACCCAGTTCACTTTCATCAAGGGAAACCAACAGTTTAAACCCAGGTTTTCCAAAGTATTCGGAAAAATCAACATTTAAAACTTCACCCGCTGCATAAATTCTATTGTATGAAATTTCTAAAACATCATGAATTTTCACATTTTCTTTTAAATATGCTACAGCTTCTTTTGTTGTTAACTCTAATTCTTTCATGTTACACAACTCCTGTGATTAAAAATAGTTATTTTTAATTATATATAAATGTTTGTATGTTAACGAACAAAAAAAATTTTGATAAAAAAATCGATTACTGGAGATTTAAAGAATCTCGATAATCAACTCTTCATCATCATGAATATGGCGCATTTCTATTAAATCATCCGCAATTTCTTTAAAATCAATTTCAATAGATTGGTTTAAGATTTCACCGTTTAATTGCATTGCAACTCTAAGACCTTCACCAGTTACTTCATCTTCTTCAGTTATTCCTAAAACTTCACCAGGAGCAAAAATACGATTATAAGACACTTCCAAAGTATCTCTAACATGAACGTTATTCCTGATATATTCTACTGCTTCATCAAAGGTCATTTCAACTTCTTTAATCATTATATCGCCTTTAATTATTTTAAAAAAAAGAAAAAGAGAGAGGAATTATAAATTCCTGTATTCTCTGATTGAAGTATATTCGTCGTCTAATTCGCCGTAAGTAGCTAATTTTTCTTTGTTAGCTTCAGCATCTAAGTAAAGGTTACCTTTACCGTTAAGACCAATATCTCCAGTATATTTAATATATTTACCTTCGAAAGTGACTCCGTCAACTTCAGGGTCTACAACAACACCGTCGAGAACGAATCCTTCGAGTAATCTTCCAAGGAATCCGTGGATAACAATGTTACCGTTTTTCATTTGTCCACCAGGCCAACGGTTAACGTTACCGTCGATTTCAATGATACCTTTGGTCATGTGAATACCAGCTAAGATATCACAGTCACCTTTAACGTGGATTCTACCACCGGTTAAACATTCACCACATTGTTTACCAGCGTTTCCGCCGACAACAATTTGTCCTCCAGTCATACCTCTCCATTCACCAATGTAAGAAGCACCAGTAAATTCTTTAGTGTTTCCTTCAATTTCAAGGTATCCACCGGACATTTCTCTTCCAGCGTGAGCTGCTGCATTACCTTTAACAAGAATGGATCCACCGCTCATTTCAGCACCAACGTGTAAATCTACACTGCTGTTACATACGATGTCTCCACCACTCATTTTACAACCGATGTATTTTACTCTGTTTAAATCACCGTTGAGAATCATTTTAACATCATCAGCACCATCTGCTTCTCCTTCAACAGTGATATCGAAGAAATCAGTGATTGGGAATCTTGAGTTTCCAATAGGTACTTGATATTTTGCGAAATCAGCTTCAGTCCATGAATAAATTTCATCAGGAATTAATTCATCAAATTCTAAAGCGATTGAAGAAGTTTTTATTTGATCAAATGTAATTGTTTTCAAATTAAACACCCCTATTTACCATCAACATCTACAACTATTGGGTTAGATACATAGTGGTCGTGTACTGGATAGTTTTCCCATTTAACTGAGTAGTATTGGGTGAAGAACGGCATAATGTTGTCGATAACTTTTTGCTCGTTTTGTTCCCATCCTTTTACGTTAACCCAAATGTTTTGACTTTCTTTAACTTTTACAATTTCTTTGTCTTTTACTAAGATTTGACCATCTTTAATAGTGTAGTCAGCTACATTGAAACCTTTTTCGATTTCAGCATATTGTCTGGATGGGTCAATATCATTAGGATTTATGTCATATACTGCAATGTCTGCTCTGTAACCAGGGGTGAGTGCACCTCTGTCGGTGAATCCGTAGATTCTAGCTGGAGCAGCTCTGGAAATAGTTGCAATATCGTAGAAATCGTATTCTCTGTCAAGAGTTGCAAGAGTAGTTCTTTTTTCTGCCCATTTGTGGACTTCTCTGTTTTCAATCATTTCCATTCTTCTGTAATTACTCATTAACCAGGAGATGATTCTTGGGTATCTTGTGAATGGTCCTGCGTTAGGGTGGTCAGTAGTTAAACAAACTTTCCATGGGTCATCAATGTGCAAGAATAATTCTAGACCAATAGCCCATTGTAAAGTGTTAACTGGGTTTTTACCTGAGTAAATACATGGAATAATACCAGCTGCGGTTTCACATTCAATATCTTTGTTGGTCCATTTAAGACCGGATAATTTGAATAAGTCGTATTCCATAGGAGCATCTGCAGTCATGGTTGTGGTTTCGTCTAAAGTTACTTGACCTACATCACAGGTTATGTGATCGTGGCTGTTGATGTATTTAGCAATTTCTTCAGCACCAGAACCTGCGTCTTTCCAGCTGTTACCAGTGTAAGAGTGGAATTGTAAGTGACATAAGTGCATAACTTGGTCTCTTACTTCAGCAGCTTTGGAACCTTTTTTAACGTCTTTGACAGCATCCATGGTTTCAATAGTAGTTGGTACGTTACCAGGGTGTCCTAAATCGTTAGGGTGAATGTGAATAGAGTGAGGTAAGTTTAACATTTCGTTAGCTTTTGCTAAAGCAATGATAACTTCTTTGGAAGTTACGTCAAAGTAAGGTGCTTTATCGTTTACACCGTGTACGTTCATACCCCAACCCCATGCTTCACTTCCACATGGGTTTACGATTTTAATTCCGTAACCTTTGGAGATTTTTAACCATGCAGATACAAATGCTGCGATGTCTTCAATATTATTATCTTTTGCATATTCCATTACAAACCAGTTGTTACCGAATAATGGCATAGCTGGAATATCGATTTGAGGAATAGTTGCAATTTCTTCGTGAGTGTGTTTTGCTTCAAGAGGAGGCATAGCTGCTTCTACAACAGTACCGTAACCTAATCTTGAGTATCTGTAACCAGTTGCAGGACAACTTGGAATGGAGAAACCAGATTCTGATCTAATTACACTAGTTTTTTGAGTAACACCTCTTCTGGAATCTTCAGGTCTGTATAATCTTCCTACTACTAATTTAGGACCTGCAACGTGTGCGTGAGGGTCAATACCTGATCGGTAACGTCTAAGACTTCAGCATCTGCAGAAACATTGTCTACAATAACACCATCTTTGAACATAACGTCCATCTTTTCCCCATTTACTTCATTAGCAGGGTCATAGACAATACCATTTTTAAGAATATATTCCATTATATCACCTTTATAGTGCGTTTGGATTTGGCACATATTTTGGAGCTACGTTTGGCTCTTCTCTGAGTTTCATTACTCTTTCTTTCAATTCACGGACAATCCATTCGTCATCACGACAGGTTTCTGGTTTGTCGATAGCTTTCTTCATGTAGATAGGAACTCCATCCATACGATAACTGGTACCAGCACATTCTACAGCAATGAATGAACCTGGTAATACTACATCAGCGAGTTCAGTTGATGGACCCCAGTGAATATCGATTTGAATAACAGGAATGTTAGCTAAGTGTTGGTTTGCTCCGTTAGGGAAGTGAGCACCTGGGTCAGCTGCAATAACCATGAAACAATCTGGTTCTTTTCTTACTAATAAATCGATAGTGTTGGTTTCACCCATCATATATCTTGGGTAACCTCTACAGTAGTCAACACCGAAAGCAAATCCACATTCGAATGCCATGAAAATGTTGAATCCGTTTACGTTAAAGTGACCTCTCATTGGAGTAAGACCCCATTTACTGTATTTGTTTAAGTCTTGTACCATTTTAATTGCAATATCAATGTTTCTTTGTTTTGATAAAGTGTGGGTTAAACCTAAACCGAAGAAGAGAACACCGAATTCAGCGTTTTTCATTTCTTCTGCTAATTCATATATGTCTTCTTTAGGAATTCCAGAAATTACGTCTTGGTATAATTCTTTTCCTCTGAGAACTGCTCTAATAGCATTGTAGAAACCGTAATCTCCGTTTTGTTCGAATCCAATCCATTTGTCTGAACATTTTGCAGTATCGGAGAATTTTGGATCCATGGTAACAACAGTTCTGTCGAATCTTCCTCTTTGTCTGAAGTATCCTCTACAGAACACAGCATATCTTGCCATGTGTCTTGGGTGAGAGTTCATTGCGTTACTTCCAGAGTAAGCAATCATATCTGCTCTGTTTTGAACTTCTCCTAAAGTTTGAATAGGGTAACCTGCGTTTTGTACAGCTTGGAGAGAAGGACCGTGACAGATAGTAGCTTGGTTATCTAATACAGCACCGATGTATTCACCTAATGCTACTCCTTCTTTCATACATTCAGTAGAAGTTTCAGACCAACCGTAAAATACTGGTCTGATGGAATTAGCAATGTATTCAGCAGCTTTGTCTAAAGCAGTATCCCAATCTACTTCTTTGAGTTCTCCGTTTTCATCCCTAATCATTGGAACAAGTAATCTTTGATCCATATCTTCCATAATTTTACTTGCTCCTAATCTGCATGCGTGTCTTACAGCAACTACGTGACCGTCTTTGACTAAGTAGTCGAGGTCGTCACAGTTACAACCACAGAATGCACAAGTACAATTTTCAACAATGTGATCATAATCAGTTACAGGTGGTTCATAAGTCATGGTCAATCAACTCCTCCCATTTACGTCCGTGATAAACAGGTAATTCACCTAAAGAGTCCATGTTTTCTACAACATCGTCATCTTCTTCATCAACGTATTTTTTGTATACCCATCTCATTAAGTCTGCCATGAGTAATACTTTTCTGTCGGTTTTTTCGACAGTACATCTGATTCCTTTGTAAGTTGGGTCAGAACAGCAGTAAGTGTCGTGACTTACAATAGTGTTAGCCCATGGTCCTTTACAAATGAATACAGTTCCTTCGTGAGGTGCATCTCTTGAAACTGCACAGTTTACAACTACTTCACCGAAATCGGTTTTAACAAGTACAGTATCCCAGTTGTTTACACCTAATTTTGCCATATCTCTAGGATCCATGTAACAGGTACCGGAAGCGTTTTTGTATTCTTCTTTTAAGGTGGATCCTCTTTTTTTACAAGCACCTTGGTAGATGTCAGAACCGGTGTTTAACATACATTTTAAAACATCAGTTGTTCCTTCACCAGTAATTTTTACATCAGGTACTACAGGTTTTTCTAAATAAGTATTAGCATAATGCATATAATAATCCCCCTATTCTAACCATATAGCATTTACTGGGCAAAACATTTGACATGTTCCACACTTTTCACATTTTTCAGGACTAAAGAGTTTGATGAATCCGTTTTCTACCATCATAATAACTTCTTCAGTCTTAGCACCATTACCACCAGCGTTTTCTGGACTGATAGCAGCATTTACAGGACATGCGATTACACAAATCCCGCATCCTAAACAATTATCTTGATTAACTTTAAGTTCCATCGAATCACCTAGTCTTTAATTGCATCTAAAGCATCTTTCCAAGTAGTTGAGCTAATAGGTGTGTGGTCAATTTCAGTTCTTTTTACAGTAATTGCACCGTTAGGACATGCTTTTGCACATGCTTTACATTTTACACAGTAATCATTGTTAGCAATTACATGTTCCATTCTAGAACCAGGACCTGAGGATACTGGGAATGCTAATGCGTTACATCCACAAATATCTACACAAGCTCCACAAGCTTGACATTTATCATCATCAATTTCAATAGAACCTTCGAATGGTTTTTTGTGTTTAGCAGCATCGGTTGGACATACTCCTTCACACCATCCGCAGAATACACAGAGTTCTGAGTCGATGACTGAGTTTCCTTTAACAGCAGCTTTTGCAGGGTCTAAATCATATTCACCGTAGTTACATGCTCTACAAATTGCTTTGATAGCATTGGTAGGACATGATTTTTTACATACTAAACAGTATACACATTTATCTTTGTCAATGACAATAGATTCTCTTCCAGTTTCTTTATCAACGACGATTGCTTCTGCAGGACATAATTCTTCACATACACCACAGTAGATACATTCTTCATCATCTACATCAATTTCACCAGTTACTAAGTCAGCACGGTCTGGTAAAACTCTTTCAATGACAATTGCATCACGAGGACATGCGATTTCACATCTTTTACAGTAAATACATTCATCATCATCAATTTCTGAGAAAGCGTTATAATGAGGATATGCTTCAATTTCTTTGATTGGTACGCCATCAATAGTTAATACTAATGCATCAACAGGACATAATCCGCTGCACATACCACATAATACACATTTACTTTCGTCAATGCTTACTCTTTGAACATCAAATTCATCTTTGAAGTTTTGAGCAATCTTTTCATGACCACTGAAATAAACGTCGTTTGAGATTCTGTGACGTGCGTCAACAGCAATTGCATTTAATGTAATTGCTTCGACAGGACAAGTAGATTCACAAATCCCACAACCTAAACATACATGGTCGTTGAAAGACAAGTTTCTAACTTCTTCAGCAGATCTTGTGATGTCAAAGTTGTTGTCTTTAACCTCTTTTAAATTTCTAATCATATTAAATCTCCAAAATTTTTATAGAATTAGTTGGGCATTCATCGCTACATAGCTGACAACCACAACATTGTATGGAGTCTGCATGTGCCTTTAATGATTCTAACTCAATAGCTTTCATTGTACATGCATTTACACATAAGCCGCAACCAATACACGAATCTCCTATACTCACCTCGAAATTTCTTTCTCGGCAAATATTCACAATTTTTCGACTCTGTTCTGGTTCATCAAATATAGCCTCAGTCATTTTCAAGAAATCCCTGGGAGATAAGTCCACAATAGTCCTTGCAACATCAATTGAGTTCCAGGATAAATTTCGACCATTCAAATAATGGGAAATAGTAGATCTATCGACACCCAACTCCTCAGCAATTGCCTGGTGACTTTCACCAGCATCCTTCAACTTGACCGCAGCCAAATATTTTAGACCAGATGCAATATGCTTTGGCATTTGAACCACCATGTGTAATGATAACACATATGTTTTCTTATATAAATATAGTTGCCTACTAGATTAAAGTAGAAAGCTTTAAATATTACTGTGGTAATAGTACACAAAAATTTTTTTAAAAATTTTTCAAAATACTTTAAATCAAACAAAAACCTTTAAAATATATTAGTTTAAATTAAACAATACAATTAATTGAATTTAATATTAAATAATAACTTATAATTCTTTAACCTATTAAAAACTAGAAAAATCAGTCAAAATTTGTAATACTAATATATGTAAAAAGTATTACAAAAACGGCGAAAATATGTAAAAAAGTTTAGGTTTGCCTAAAATGTGTAGTTACTACACATATAATCATTTAGAAATTTTTAATTAATACGAAGAATAACATATAATATATTATTAAGGGGAAAAAATAATGAAGATAGTATCTATTGTAGGTAAAAAAAATACCGGAAAAACATCACTAACCGTGAAAGTTATTGAAGAGCTGACCAAAAGAGGCTATAATGTTGCATCCATAAAGCACTCACACCATTCAATAGAGATGGACAAGGAAAATACAGACACTTGGAAACATAAACAGGCTGGTGCCAACTTGGTTGTGGGTGTTGGTTCAACTACATTTTTCAATGTTAAAAAAGAGCATGATCTTAATAGAATACTATATATGCTGAAACATTTTGACGACTTCGACTTTGTAGTTATTGAAGGATATAAAAGATACAACTACCCTAAAATCATTACATCCCCTGACGTTAAAGATGACTATACAATCAAGGAAGTCGATTCATTTACAATAGATGAAGAGGGTGTCAGCCAACTTGCAGACCTCATCGAAGAGAGAGGCCACGATATTATTGATACATTATTTGCCAACAACTGTGGATTCAACAATGGAGAGGTTATTGCCCGTGAAATTCGCCAGGGAAACTTAAGTGTTGACGATTTGGATAAAATACATTCATACCTATCAATTGACGGAAAAGTTGTCGGACTGAATAGATTCGTTAGCGATTATTTCAAGCAAAGCATCACCGGCATAATCAATACATTAAACCTTGATGAATACGATGTTGAGGATATAGGTAAAATTGAGCTTGTAATTCCAAATGAAAGTGCAGCTAAAAATGCGATTGACTGCGAATGCAGCATTCTGATAAATAACGATAATCTTGAAATAAACGGATTTACCAAAAACATCGTTTCAAATTCGATTAAGGGAATGGTAAATGCCATTAAAACTGAAGATGATGTAAAGCTAATATATGTTGAAATCAAAAATATCAACAGCAATGATTTGAGAACTGCAGATATTACACTTAAGACAAACAATCATGATGTTGAAATAAATGACTTTACCCAAGGCATTCTAAAAGAAACAATATTTGCAATCATCAATACTCTCAAAATTGACACAGAAATTAAAGATATAAAAATTGAAGTGGAAGAACGATAATATGCTGGATGACGTTGTAAAGGACAAATATGAAAGACCAATTCTTTCACTAAGAATCACAATTACAAACAGATGTAACGAAAACTGCATTTACTGCCATCATGACGGAATGGTTTCCTCCAAGGACGAAATGACTCCTGATGAAATATATAAAATCTGCAAAATAGCCAAAAAAATTGGAGTTCGAAAAATCAGGCTTTCAGGCGGAGATCCACTGGTCAGAAAAGATATTGTCGAAATCGTTGAAAAGATTGCCAGTCTGGATTTCAAAGACATCTCCCTTACAACCAATGGAGTGCTGCTTGAAAAATATGCCAAGGACCTGAAAGATGCAGGACTTGACAGAATAAATGTAAGTCTGGACACATTGAATCCGGATACCTATAAATTCGTTACAAAAATGGATTATTTAAATGAAGCAAAAACAGGTATATTAAATGCCGTTGAAGTTGGATTATACCCTGTTAAAATCAACATGGTCATAATGAAGGACATCAATCAAAATGAAGTAAAGGACATGTTTGAATTCTGCAGGGAAAATAATATGGTGCTTCAACTGATTGAACTTATTGAAAGCGAGAACTGTGATGAGGATAAATTCAATGCTGAATACCACTATCCATTAGACAACATTGAAAATAAGCTATCTGATATGGCTGATGACGTAAGAGAACGAAAATTTATGCAGGGCCGTAAAAAATATTACATTAACGATGGTGAAATTGAAATAGTAAGACCTGTCGATAACTCCAAATTTTGTGCAAATTGCTCCAGGTTAAGAATCACACCTGACGGTAAAATCAAACCGTGTTTGCTTAGAAACGATAATCTTGTTGAATTGATTTCACATATAAGAAATGGAGAAAGCGAAGAAAAACTGGAAGAAATTTTTATAAGAGGCATAGACAAACGAGAACCGTTTAACACATAAAGATTAGGTGATATCATTAAAAAATATTTGATTCTGATAGGAATAATAAGCATATTTCTACTCATTACACCGCTATCTGCTGCAGATGAGAATAATACTCAAAATACCATCATTACATCTGGAGAATCCCCAGCTAGTGACAACGAAAAACTTGATGTTTATATAAAACCTGACAAATTTACAGGAATATACGGAAATAATGAAACACCAATACTGGTTTATGCATATGATGAAAACAATGAAAGTGTAACTGAAGGAACCGTGACATTAATCGACGTGTTTGGTGAAGACCATACCATACATCTCGAAAATGGTATTGGAGGCCGCTATATTTTTTGTAAAGAAACCGGGACTTTTAATATTACATGCAAATATACCGGAACAGGCAAATACAATAATGCAACAACAACCTTGACTTTATATGTTCCTGTTGCAAATACAACCTGCCACAACATTGTTGCAACAAAATATGACAATTGTGTGTATTTTACAGGAAATGTCGTTTCAGACTATAGGGAATACGAAGAGTTTCAAGACTTTGAAGAGGTGACCGAAGGAAACCTGACCATATATATCGATGGTGAAAATATGGGAATGTGCAAAGTAGATGCAAACGGGAACTTTTTGTATATATGGAATACGACAAGAAATCTTATTGGTCAGCCAGTTAACTTTGCTGCCTTTTTCACAAACAACAAAAAACACTTCAATCCTTCAAATTTTTCCAAAACATTCACATTTACGGGTGCAAAAAATACAGAAATAACATCACAAATCACTACCGTCGGAAATGACATCCTAATCAACGGAAGCGTTAAAGACAATACAGGAGCAAATGTCATTGGAGGAACACTAACGTTAAATAACCAATACAAAATCCCCGTAGATACAAACGGCAAATTTAAATTTTACATTACAAATCAGACACAAAATGAAGTCAACTATGAAATTGGCGTGATGGATTGGGGATCAAAAGCAGACATCAGAGCAAACATTCCCCTAATGAACGGGATTGAACACACCGAACTAACAGACAATCTGATTGACTTATGCAATCAGGGAAGTCCATACATCAAATTTGGAAACGGAAACGGTAAAACTATTGTTGTTAATGTTGGAACCCACGGATGCGAACTTGCATCACAAGTAGCTGGATTGAAACTGATAAATTTGCTTGCCACCTTCGGCGATGAAATAAACGGGACAATATATGTATTTCCATTCATTTTTCCAGAATCCACTGCCATTAATGAACGTATGGTCAATTATACAAATCTGAACACAGTGTCAAACATCAATGGAACAGTATCAAACAATTTAGTAAACTTTGCAATCTCAATAAATGCATCAGGACTTGGAGATTTTCACTGTACAAGGCATAGCGACAGCGATGTTGGAATAACATGCATAATGTGCACATATATTCCAACCTTAGAAAGTTACGATATTGCAAGGGCTGTTTCAAATGAAACAGGATACGACATCAAAATATATGAAACCGCAGGAATACCCTACGCCGGAGCGATTGAAGACACATGCAATCTAAATGGAATCCCAGCAAATACATATGAAGTTTTATGCAACCATAAGACCATTGAATATGGAAGTCCTGAAATCTCATTCAACATGATGAAATCATTTTTAAAATATTTCGGATTCGATATTGATAAAATGACAAGGATTACTCTTCAAAACAAAACATTATCATTAATATTTACAAGCCCATATAACTATAATTCAAGCATGAAAAGCATTGGCTTAATGAAGAATGCACAAATAATATCTAAAAGTGCATCATACATCATCAATTATGGTGGAAAATACAGCATTACACTCAAGGATATAAGCGGGACCCCACTTGTTGGAAAAAAAGTAACATTTACATTGAATGGAAAATACATCGGATCAGCCACCACCAAAAGCAAGGGCATTGCAACATTCACATTAACACCAAAAGTCCTGAAAGCTGCAAAATACGGCAAAAGGAATTTGATAATAAAATTCAGTGATTCCGACTACAAACTAACCAAAAAAACCGTTAAGATAACAATCACTAGAGAAAAGACAAAACTTTCCGCCAAATCAAAAGCATTCAAAAAATCAATCAAAACAAAGAAATTAGCTGCAATCCTAAAAAACAACAAAGGAAAAGCCATTAAAAATGTCAAATTAACATTGAAAGTTAAAGGCAAAACATATAAAGCTAAAACCAATTCCAAAGGTAAGGCAATTTTTAAAATCACAAAATTAACCAAAAAAGGAACATATAAAGCTAAAGTTAACTTTGTTGGGAACAGCTACTACAAATCCATTTCAAAAACAATCAAAATTAAAATCAGGTAGCAATTTCCCATACTTATTTTTAAATATATGAATCATTAGAATGCATCTGTTGGCAAGGCATCTAAAATAATTAGACGTAATGTCAATTATATTACAAGATAGCTGGAAAATAGGATTTGTAATTAATTTAAGATATATTGTTTTTAAAAAGGACTAAAAACATTAAAATACAAGTAACAACACGATTATCCTTAATGCACTTGGAGTACAAGCAAGATTTAAAGTTGGAAAATATTAAAAAATCAGATAATTATGAGCAACACCCAAATGTTAAAAAAAAGACAAGTTTCTGCCTTCAAAAAAAGAAAAAAGGAAAATAGAGATTGGGAAATCCCTATTTTTTAATGGTTAATTTTTTGGTCACTTTGTTTTTTCCGTAGTTACTGTGTATTTGTATTTTTTGCCGGCTTTGAGCTTTTTGACCATGGATTTTTTGACATACCATGTTGCTACGCCTTTACTGTTGGTTACCCTTTTGTAAGTTTTTCCCTTGAATTTGATCTTTACTATTTTTATTCATTTCTAAAAAAAATGAAAAAACATTTACTCTTTTTTAAAACAACAATTAAAATCACATTTAATTGAATAATATCTCATTTATAATTACTCCTATATAAAAAATAAGAGAGAGCATTTGAAAAGTATTCGAATAATGAACTCAGAGCAATTTTTCATACTCAAAGCAATTATCAAAAATCCATAAAAAAAGTATACTGAACAAAAATTCATGCCTAAAAAAGTCACCAAAAAACACAAAATAAAAAAAAACGCAAAATAATAAATAAAAAAGATAGTACACCCAATAGTGCAATTCATCCATGACCTTGAAGAGGTCATGGTATTCTTGCATCACTTAGATAAACATAACCAGTAATTAAAATAAAACAATTAACCGCAACCAATACAAAGGACATTAACATCCATGCAGATTCATATGTATAGAAAAAGGAACTGCAGCAGCAAGTATTCCGCCTTGACCAATAACATGAACAATCGGAACCATTAACATCGATATAATCCTTAACAAATCAATTCCATAATCTCTTTGAGTTGTTTTCATAACATTCAATACATTAACCTCCCACAAAATTAAAAAAAATATTTAATTTATTCTATTTTTTTAAATAAATACATAATCATATTATATTGTTTAAATTATTAAAATTTTAGGAGATATTTTAAAAAAAATAAATTATATGAATTTAAAATAAGTCAATGTAAAATAATTAATATTCATGGCACTTAAGAGAAAGCCACTTAAAATCGTGTGGGTTACCTATGAGTTAATGTCAAAAACTACCTTAACTTTCAACAAAATCAGATTAATTTTTCAAGATATTCCCTAAGTTCAGGAACATCCCTTTTAATGGTTACCCACAAAATATCATACATTACAGATTCATAATTGTGAGCATGTAAATTTCTCATATCTTTAATTTCTCTCCAAGGAATCTCAGAATGACTATTTTTGAATTCATCAGATAATCTATCAACATGTTCTCCAATTTGAATAATTACTAAAGCACATGCATCTTGATAATGAATATTCTCCAAAAACAATTCCTTATCATCACCAAAATATTCAATATGACTATCTATTTTATCACAGTAATGCAGAATCATTTCAATAGCTCTTTTATCCTCTTCTCTCATAAATTAAAATCTCCTCTTTTTGGATTCTAGTTAAAAACTCCCTATCAGAACATCCAGTAGTAATTATATCAACATGACATCCGAATTCCTCTTCTAATTTACGAATTATAGCATTATATTGAATCATTCCAATTAAACCATCAGTATCCATTATAAAATCTAAATCACTATCTTCATTAGCTTCTCCTCGAGCATATGAACCAAAAATTCCTAATCTGGCGATACCATATTCACTAACTATAGGGATAGCAATTTGTTTAATTTCTTCAATAGAATAAATCATAATGAATCACCCAAGTAATATATTATATAAAAATAATTAATATTAAATCTTTTGAAAGTGCACAACAGTGAAAAAAATAGACTAATTAATATTTATGGCATCTTAAGAGTAACCCACCTTCTGTTTAACAGCATTCATCTTAGCGTGCTACCTTGCCTCATACAGGTTGTCATCGGCAACTTTGCTCTTGCATCCTACGGAATGGCCGTTTCACCGCTTCTTTTAATGTCCTCAATTAAATATCATCGTCTACCATTAAAAGCCGTGTCGTTTCTGCTCCAGAGTCATGCTTCTCAGCATACGTTTTTCAACGCCGTAGTTCTGTACTGATGGGCGGAGTTTCCTTAGTTTAAAAAATAAACCAGCAGCTGTCTTTAACTTGCCATGAAATATTAATTAAAAGTAGCAGGGCCTAGATTTGAACTAGGGATCTCGGGGTTATGAGCCCCGCGGGATCACCAGACTACCCCACCCTGCTATAAGATAAAAATAGTGTTACAACTATGTATAATTTATAGTACTGACAATATATAAATCTTTCTATAAAATGAAGAAAATCGAAGAAAATAAAATTATTTATTTTCTAAAGATTCAATTCTTTTATCCAAATCAGATAACTTTTCTTCAGTGACCTTTTGGAACTCTTCGGATGACTTTTTAAATTCATCGAAAGATTTTTCTAAAGTATCGACTTGACCAGTGGTTTTGCTGAATTTAGATTCCAATTCTTCCAAATCATTAGTAGTAGCTAAACTCCAATCCTTAATCAATTCATCGCTTTTTTCATCTAAAAATGAATCGATTTTTTTAGAAAATAAATCAGTATTTAAACTAGACATGTCAATATCACTTAATTTGACTTTAATCCTTTTACCCACAGAGTTAGAGTCTTTTTCAACGGATTCCTCATCAACTTTAGTTAACTCATATCCTGAATCGTCACTACCCAATACCTCATTCATATGTGCATCAGCAGTTGTTGGAACATAACTGCGTAATTTTTTAGTAGCTTCAGGACTATTGAGTAAATAATAGTAGACCAAAATCACAATAGCAATAATTAAAATTATTATAGCAACAACTTCAATAGCTTCCATAATATCGCCTATTTATCCATTTTCTCAAGTTTAGCTTCTTTAGCTTCAATTTCTTTAAGCATTTTTTCTAATTTCTTTTGCTCAGTTTGAGCTTCTAATCTGGCTAACCTTTCATTAATTTCAGAATGCAAATATCCGACTTCACTTCTTACATCAGTAGTGGATTGTCTGATAGCTGAGAGGCTATCCTGTTTGTCTTGTGGTAATGGAATAGGATTATCCATTAATCTTTTGGATTCAATATCCTTTTCAACCATAGACATTTTTTTAAGCTCTATTTCCTTTTCAAGCATTTGAATAGAATTTTTAGACTGTGCAACTTTTCTCCATTGGAATACTATGATTAAAAGCACAATAGCCACAATAATCAAAATAATTAAATAAAAAATTTGATCAGGTATTGTAGGAATATCCATCTTTTAACCTCCAATTATTTTATACAATTAAATAAATATATAGTTATATTAACTTTATCAAATATAAAATTAATTATTTAAATAGAAGGTAAAAATTTATGATAGAATCTTATATAAAGGCTGGAAAACTGGCTTCTAAAATTCGTGATGAAGCTTCAAAAATGATTAAAGATGGAACTTTAGTTATTGACTTAGTTGAATATGTAGAAAGTGAAATATTGAAAACCGGAGCTGAAATTGCTTTTCCATGCAATGTATCAATCAATGAATATGCCGCACATTATACCTCCCCAGCAGGAGACAAGACTGCATTCAAAGCTGGAGATATGGTAAAATTGGATTTAGGTGCCATGATTGACGGATACATAGCAGATACAGCAGTAACAGTACTTGCCAGTGGAAATATGGATGAAAATTATACTCAAGATGAAATTAACTTACATGAAGAAATAATTGAAGCATCAGCTGCAGGACTTGAAGCTGCAATTGCAACCGCCAGAGCAGGCATTGAAATTTCAAAAATAGGTGAAGCAGTGCACGAAGCAATATCTGAATATGATTTAAATCCGATATTTAATCTTATGGGACATAGCCTTGAACAATATAATCTGCATGCAGGAATATCCATTCCCAATTATAACAACAATGACAATTACATTTTGGAAGAAGGCCAAGCAGTAGCCATTGAACCTTTTGCAACCAATGGAGAAGGCCTTGTCAATGATGCGCCAGGACAATACATTTTCTCATATATGGCAAACAAGCCATTTAGAATGAAAAGCACACAAAAAGTATTAAAATACATTCAAAATCACCATCAGTATGTTCCATTTTCAGGAAGATGGATTACAGATGAATTCGGTGAAAGGAAAGGAGCCATTGCACTTAAGCAATTATCTCAGGCTATGGCAATTTATCCGTATGCTCCGCTACGTGAAAAACAGGACTGCTTTGTAAGTCAAAAAGAGCATACATTAATTATCGAAAAAGAAGGCTGTACAGTTACAACCATTTAAAATTTTAAAAAAAGGAGTGAAAACTCCTTTACCTAATCAAATATCTTTGGAATAGGGAAGTTGCCTTTGCCTTTCCGAATGAGGCAACAAGTTTATAATTGCCCGCTTTTGCAGGTGTTTTTAATGTAAAAGTTGCAATTCCTTTTTTATTTGTCTTTGCAAAATAATTCTTTTTATTGAATTTTACTTTCACTTTTTTGTTTTTAAATACTTTTCCATTATTATTAAGCAATTTTACCTTATATTTGAATGTCTTTGATATTTTTTTGGCACCAAATTGAGTTAAAGGAATTAAAGTAGGCTTAACAATAATCTTATTGGCCACAATATAATATCCGTATTGGGCAGTGACCAGATAAGAGCCCGGCTGAAAATTGATTTTCAATTTTGCATTGCCGTTTTTATCAGTTTTAACAACATGTTTTTTTAAGTTTACAGTAAATGTAACCTTTTTATTTGCCCCAACAGGTTTTCCATCATTTCCATATACTTTAACAGTATAATATTTCCCACTGTTAAAATAAAGATTATAGTCCTTGTTTCCGGTCAATACATCAAATACATTAATTTTATCAGAAGTAACATCCGGAGCTACAACATTCACAAGATATAATGTGTGAGCACCCTTTTTTGCAGGGAACAAAAATAAGGCAACACCGTTAGAGTCAGTTGTTGCATTGACTCCAAGCAAGACTGAATCCACCCCACAATACACGATTGTATTTTTTAGAGGTTTACTTTCATTATCTAAAAAAGTTGCATAATACTCAATAGCCCCATTATACCTCTTTACAACATTACCCGGAATAATTGAACTTGAATTGTCATTTACATTATCAGAATAATCAGCAGAAACGGCTGATTCATTACTTGCCTCAACTATCTCATTTTGATTTGAAAACTCGACAATATCCTCTTTTTGAGTGTCCATTACCAAATCAGTCGCATTTTCATCCACTGCAAAACTGGCAGACACGGAAATTAAAATAGAGAACATCACTAATAAAATGAAAAATTTATTTAATTTAATTTACACTCCTCCGTAAAAATAATATTACTATATTAGAGGATTAAAATATTTAAAGTTTGCTTTAAAAAAAAAAGAAAAAAAGAAAGAAGTGGAATTAGTATTCCACTGGGAGTGGTAATCCCATTTTAGCTCTTCTTTCACGTTCTTTACCGTTTTTGTCTTTTTTACCTTTAGCTAATTTTTCAAGTAAAGGAAGACCTGGTTTTACTTCGTCCATTGGTTTTGTTTCGATTAAACCAGCATCAACTGCTGCTTTAAATACGGTTTCACCATCACCAGTTCTTGTTAAAACAGTAGACCATCCGTCAGGAGATCCAACAGAACCGGTTGATACGTCAGCCCATTCAGCAACATAGTCCATACAGATGTTACATCCAGCTTGTTCGTATCCGTGTGTTTCTTTAATAGCTAAACCTGAGTCTTCACCATCTTTGGTTAACCAGAATTTACCTTTACCAATGTCCATTTTAGTTGCATCTTGTAAGCTGTCAAATCCTAATTTTGCAGTTGCAAAGGTGTCAAGAGAAGCCATTGGGAAGTTTTCCATACAGTAGATACCGATGATTAATTTGATTTTATCAGCGACAAATCTTGTGAATGGATAAGCTTGTGCTTTTCTTAAACCTTGGGTTTGACAAGGAGTTGATACTACACCAACTTTTTCTAAACCGTATTGACGTGTTGCTTCTTTTAATGCAGATAAGGTTGGGGACATTGAGTATTTAGTTCCTGCTGCTGCAATAACTTCATCAGCTGAGGTTACTACAGTAGGAATTGGTCTCCAATCTTCATCAGGAGTTCCAGCTACGACTGCACCTTCAATGATTCCTTCATCGAGTGCGTAACAGAGTAATGCTGAAACGATTCCTCCATCTTGGGATACGTCTAAAATTTTGCTATCAGTAGATCTTGCAGATACTGCTTCTTTATAAGTACCTAATACCATATCCATTCCTCCTAAAGTCCAGTTTCCTCTTTAATTCTTTTGATAGGTAACCATGCTCTTGGACACATTGCATAACAAGATCCACATTTAATACATCTGTCTCTATCACAGCTAGGTCTACCTTCAGAAAAGCCCATAGCTCTTGTTGGACAAGCTAGAGCGCAAGTTCCACATCCAGTACATAATCCGTTACGGATTACATTGGTTAATACATCACAGCCACATCCAGTGTTGCAAGCAGCTTTATCAATAGCAGGTTGTAAGTATTCCATGTCTCCGTTGCATAATGCTACAACAACTTTTGCAATCATTTCAGGAGCTACAGGACAACCAGGAAGTGCACAGTCAACTTTAACTAATTGGCTGATTGGTGCGAATGATTCGTGTTTAGGTTGTGCTTGTTGACCTCCACGTGCGAAGGTTGTGAAACAACCGGTCATAGCACAGGAACCGAATGCACAGATTAAACCTGATTTTTCTCTTGCCATTAAAAGTTCTTGGACACTGTGATCATCTTGTAAACAGACTGATCCTTCAATTAAACATAAGTCCATTTCAGGCATTTCTTCAGCGAAAGTACCGTGAACCCATTTGTCTACTAAAGTTTGTCCGTATACGATATCAACCATGTCAGTTAAAACTGTAGATAAAATGTCATAGTTTTCAGTTAAAGACATTGCATCTCCAGTACAACCACTTAAGTGTATGTAACCAATACGTGGTTTTGCTGAAGCAGCTTTTGGTTCTTCTGCAGGTGCTTTTGTTTCAACAGGAGCAGCTTCAACTTTTTTCTCTGCTTTTGGTGCTTTTGCTTCTTCAGCACCACCGAAAGCTTTTTTCAATTTATCAAACATTATTTTACCCCGATTTCATTTAAAATAATATCTATAGTCTTTGGAATCGCCTTTTCTACAGGTTCTGTTAAACCCATATCCACATCCGGAGTTGGTACTTCAGCAGGTTTGCAGCCAACAATTACAACCTCGCATTTGTTTTGTGAAATTTCACGAAGAGGATCCTCAACAGTCATTCCATGAGGATTATCATATTTCCCTTGTTGCATTACACTTGGATCAAAGACATCCACTGTACCCGGTTCGGCATTGAATTCCACAACGTCTATAACAATGAGTTTTTTCCAGTCATATTCAGAATATAATGGGAAAAAGTTAGTAGGCGCTGCAGTTCCTCCGTCAACGAATTGAACACCATCAGGCAATGTTTTGTTTGCAACTTTCTCTTCAATTTCCTTTAAAATATCCTTATCAAATTCATTTTCAACGAAGTCTGTAACAGCTGGGTCATAATAGTCGTTTTTATCATTAAATAACTTTTGTAATAAGTTAATGACAATTGGACCGTATCCATCATCTTTAAATAATACATTCCCGCATCCAATAACAATTATGTCCGAATCATAAGGCATTAATTAATCCTCCCAAATACTTAGATTCTCACCATTTCATTTTTAAGAATGGATTTGTCTTCATCGTCAACTACCATCACATGAGTTGCACAGGATAAACATGGATCGTAAGCTCTGATTACATGTGGACCAAACTCATGGTGGAATCCTTCAGTTGCAGGACCCATTGTTGGAATGTTCCAAGTAGTTGGTACAATTGCTGAGTAGAATTGGGTTTTACCATCTTTGACTTGAGCCATGTGTACGTCAGTTCCTCTAGGACCTTCTATGACACCAAATCCGAGTTCACCAGTTCCTCTTTTATCGTATGATACGTTTGCAGGTGCTGCAGGATCAATTGCATCTAATGCTTCTAAACAAGCATCATAGTTTTTCAACATTTCGTCAGCACGAGCTGCATGTTGAGCAATTACACCTTTATCTTTAAATCCAGCGAATTTTTCCATTCTTGCTCTTGGACCAGTTTCAACATTAGTACCTTCCCATAATGGAATTACTGAACATGCTTTTTTACCAATGTCTGGTTCATCATACCATGCTTCAGGTAATACTTCTGAGAATTTGTCCATATCGAAATCGTTGGTACCGTAAGTTGCATCCATTGCCATTAATGGTTGGTTAACTACACCTAAATCTTTAGGTAAACCAGCTTCAAGTACACAGTTTTTAATGAATTCAACGTGTGCTTCAAGTTTTGGTTTTAAAGCAGTCATTCTTTCGATTAATCTTTCTTTGGTGAATGGTGTAATGTTTCTTGCCATTCCTCCAACTCTGATATCAGCTGGGTGGATACCTTCACCAGCAATCATGTCTACAACATATTGTACAGTTTTTCTTACTTCACTTACACTGTTAACTGCATCTACGAATTTGTCTTCAGGGACAACATCCGGTGCAACTAAGAAGTGGTGAATTGCTGCACTGTTAATACCGTGTGCTGCTGCGACAGCTTTTCTTAACAATTTTCCTGCTTTAGGAATTTCAATACCTAAAGCCATATCCATAGCTTCTGCAGATGCTAAAGTGTGTGGAATTGGACATACTCCACAAATTCTTTGACATAAAACAGGAGCGGTTTCAGGAGCTTTGTTAAGAACCATTTTTTCTAAACCCCTAACAGGAGTTATACTTAAATACATCCCTTTTGTAACTATCCCTTCATCGTCTACTTCCATGACAAGTTCGGCATGGCCCTCTTGACGAGTTGTAGGAGATATAACTACTCTATCTTTCAAATTTGTCACCTCAATTTTAAAACTTAGAAACTAACATTAATATTATTTGTTTAATTATTTATATATAGTAATCCTAAAAAAACAGATAGAAATATATATAAAAGATAAAAAACTTAATTATATTATTATCTTTAATATAAGTTATAGGAGGGATAATTTTGGAAAAATCAAATATAATTATTTCAATAATTATTGTGTTATGTATTGCAGCAGCAGTTGCAGCATATGGAATAACAAATAGTGACAATCCAATTTTCTCAGATTTATCCAGTATGCAGGGTAAAGACACCGGACATGGACTTGGAAACAATTCCTCAATAAACAAAACAAATGGATCATCATCTGTAGCAAGCACTGCAGGTAGTGCAGGCAGTTCAAGTTCCGATTCAGGTTATAGTGATGGTGGATCAAGTTCTGGATCAGACTCCAGTGATTCTTATAGTGATTACAGTAGCAGCAGCAGTAGTAGTAGCAGCGATTATTCCTCAGATAGTAGTTCAAGTTCCAGTTCAGGTACTTCATTATCTTATTCAGATGCTCAAAGTATTGCAGCTGGCGCAGTTTCAGAACCTGGATGCTATGCTGGAGGAGGATACTATTCTGATGGATACTGGTATTTCACAGTATATGACCAAGATGGAAATGCTGTAGATTCTATAAGTGTTAGCGATTCATCAGGCGCTACTGGAAGAGGTTAATTTTAACCTTCTTTTTTATTTTTTTAAAATAATAGATAAATATATATAATAAGAAAAATAAATTATATAATTGTTGTAATAGAGGGCCCGTAGCCTAGCTGGATAGGGCGTCGGACTTCTAATCCGAAGACCCCGGGTTCAAATCCCGGCGGGTCCGCTCTCTTTATTCTTTTTCTAAAAAAAATTTTTAAAATGTTATTTTAGTTATTTTGGGCTTGTAGCCTAGTCTGGAAGGGCGTAAGACTCCTAATCTTAAGATCGAGGGTTCAAATCCCTCCAAGTCCGCTTTAAAAATTATCTAAAGTAACTAATTTTTTTGTTTTATTCTCTTTAACTTTATTATCAAAGAGAATTTTACCGTATTGACCCCCACCACCTGGAACAACATTAATTGAATTGTTTCTAAACGATTCAATAATATTTGCAACATCAGAGTCAATTTTTTTAATTTCATCTAATGAAACATTAATTAAAACATCAATTTCGCTTCCAAAAGCATCAATTAGCTTTTGCCACCTATTTTGAACAGTTTTTGTGGTAACCCCTTTATCCAAAAGCGTTGCTATCAACTCTGCAAGAGGCATTAAATGAACATACTTTGGCCTGAAATCAGGATGTTTAGGTTCATCATAATCAGCAATCTCTGATATTCTAAAATCAACACCTTTCTTTATCCTTCCACCACAATCACATTTCATCTTATTTTCCTTTGCAACTTCAGGATCTATTATTTTAAAGCATCTTGTACATGCAGTCATATGATATTTTCCAAGATTTGGCACAAGACCATAATTTGCCTGAATCTTATTGTGTTTTATTGAATTTTTTATCGAAGAAAATGAAATATCTTTGAGTTCTAATGCATTAAATTCCCTACCCAACCTATGAGGCCATGGAGAATGCGCATCGGAATTAGTCAAAAATGAAAAATCTTTAAGTTCTCTAATCCTGTCAGCCATAAACGTGTCTGCAGACAAGCCCAATTCAACAAAATCGGGTTTTTTCTCATAACAATCAAAAATACTATCATAGGATTTATACATACCAGTCCATGGAGTAAATGCATGTGCCGGACCAATCAAACAGTCATATTCCCTAACCATTTCCAAAAGTTCAGCTCCCAAGTATCCTGTTCTGGGCCTGCCATCACTATTCTTATTTTTTGATACCAACTTTTCAGATAATTCTCTTGCAATTTCAATGTTTGGAATGATGATTAAATGATGGATTCTATGTTTTCCTTCAACTTCACATGTCAAAACAAAGTCCGTTCCATCAGCAGTATATATTCCGTCTCCCGAATAAGTAGTGCTTTCTTCAATTATATTTAACCAACCTGGATGGAACGCATCCCCAGTTCCTAAAAGCTGAAGACCCTTTAATTTAGATTTTGGAGCCATATTCTTTATTAACATGTCTTTTGATGATGCTGATGAAAAACAGCTGTGAACATGAAAATCTGCATTTACTAACATATTTAAAAATTAGAATTCATATTATATTAACTTATTTAAAATGCTTTTAACATCTTCAATCGGATATTTGTCCTTTTTTACATCAAAATCAACTGTTAGTCCATCTTCATTAACGGAGTCTGAATAAGGGTTTAAGTCCTTTAAAAATGAGTTGGTCTTGTTAATTAAATCAATCAATTGATTTTGATTTGTTGGATATGCTAGTTTTAATGTTGGAATGTCCAGATCCTCAACCATTTTGACAGTGAGACTGTGGGCATTATTGCAGGCATTTCCCCCAAACAATATCAAATCATTTAGAGCACCATACATTTTAATGTAATCTTTAGGCCTTTTTCCTATAATAATCGCTGCATCAGCATTATTCAAAATCCGAGACAACAAAAAAAGCCTCCCCCTTATTCCGGAAGGAATTTCACTTGAAGAATATGTAAGCAATAAGTTGTCATAAGTCAAATTACCCTCACAAATGTCCATATTGTCATATTTGGAAAAGTCTGAGGGAGACAAATAAGAATGTCCATTTTTTTCTATTAATGGAATAACAATCATTGCCGCATCGGGCACAACAATAACATTCATAATCTAAAAAAAAGTTAAAAAATGATATATTGATTATCCAATATATCTTAAATCATCTGCAGTTCCAGCATTAGCCTTATTTATTAAATCTTGTTCCATTTGTTGAGCTTTAGCAATCATTTGTCTGGTTTCTTCAGCTCTTTCTTCTAATTTATCAACGTTGATTTCAAAATTAAGTAAATATGAAAGTTTGTTTAATATAGCTTCTGCAGATTCTGCATCAATGAAATAACCTGGGGTTTCACCCATAAGGCAAGATCCATGAATTCCTTGACGAACAGCCAAACCCAAAAAGAGTCCGGAAGCTCCGACAATGCCACCATCATTAGATCTAATCTCAATTTCTGCTTCTTTTAATAATTCAATATCCTCTTCATGAGTAGCTGCTCCTAAAACCTTTGGAATTTCAACAGGTTGACCAGTAGCCATCCCACCTAATGTAAAAATTCTATTTATATCGAATTTTCCGACATAATCCAAAATATCTTTACACATCAAATATTGACCTTCCGGAGTTAGAGCTTGAGTATTACCAACAAGAATAATTAAATCCAAATTATCTTCACCAACTTCCTTAAGATAATATAATTCATTAATCATATTACCGATAATGCCTTCCTCTTTAACAAGAACTTGAGGTGGAAAGGTTGGAGAATATATTTCAGCAAATTTTGTAGCTCCCAATTCATCAATCATATGATCAGCAGCCAACTTACCAACATGACCAATACCAGGTAATGCTTCTATAAAAATAGGATTATTTAATTCTATTTCTTCTAAAGTAATTATTTCTGTAACGTCCATATCCTATTTCTCCTTCATTGCTTCTTTTTTTAATATACGACGATATTTACCGTATTTATCTTCAACAGAAAATTTTGGAGGATAAATAACTTTAAGTTGCCCGCCACATTTTGGGCAAGCATCTTTTAAAGTATAAATTCCGCAATCGGGACATTTATTCATTTTCATATTCATAAAAATCTAATTATCTAACTCTCTTAAGAAAGCACCATTTCCTTCAGATTCTTCAACAACTGCAATACATCTGTCAGCAGCAGCTTTGAGAGCTTTTTCAGCTAAAATATAATCAGTGGATTTGACAGTTATTCTGTATCTTGGTGCACCAACGCATTGAACCTTAATCTCTTCCTCTTCATCACCATTATCTTCAGCGGCTTTAAGAGCGGAAATAATGACTTCAACACCGTTTGGCACGAAAGTTTCAATATCAACATAACCACTAATATGAACTTCAGGAGGAGTGATATTCTTTTTAGCTACTTCAGTAATAGCATCAGCCCAATCTTGAGGGATTCCTTCTTCAGTAAGTGATTCTGCACCTTCATCAGCAGCAGTTTCAAAAGCACCATAAACATCCCCAAAGATGTCCATAAGTTCATAACCTACTTCATCATAAGCTTCATCTAAAGTTTTACCTAAAGATTTAGCAGATAATTCTAAAAATTTTTCAGCTTTTTGTTCAATTTTCCAATGTTGGATTTTTTTAGTTCTTTGATCTTCACGGATTCTTTTTAAAGAAGCATCCACATGCCCTTTCTTAGGATTTACTCTGAGAACACGACAAACGATTTTTTGGTTTTCCCTTACATGATCTCTGATATTTTTAACCCAACCAGAAGATACTTCAGAAATATGAATAAAAGCTTCTTTGCCCTGATATTCTTCTAATTTAGCAAAAGCCCCATAATTAAGAACTTTGTAAACAGTACCGACAATAAGTTCCCCTTCATCAGGCCATTCTTGACTTTTTCTTACCATACTCTCACCAACATTAAATAAAAATTATAAAAAATAGTAAAAAATAAGTTGAAAACTAGAAATCTAGTTTAAAACTTTTTCAATGTGTGCTGTGATTTTAGCTTTAGCACCACGAGATTTGACAAGGGTTTTACCACAAATAATACATTTTACGTCAGAAGCTGCACGATCAAAGATTATTTGTTCATTGTCACAATCTAAACATTTAACTTTTAAAAAGTTTCCTCTTCCTTTACTAACCATGTTAATCACCTATTTTGCTACAAATTCTGGTTTTCCAGTTCTGAAAGATTGTTTAATGTGAGATTTACCACATTCTTTACATTTAAGTCTTAAGTCTAATTTTTTAACAGGTTTGTTTCCAGCAGGTAAAGGCCTTGGATAACCTCTGTAACCAGCAGTTACACGTCTGAATTGTCTTTGTCCCCAAGTTAATTCACTAGCTTTTCTTTTTTTAGCAGTGTGTACCTCATGCATAGTGTGTTTTTTACAGTGAGGACAGTATGTTCTTTTTTCTTTTGGTATTTTCATTTTTTCACCGTATTAATAAGTCATTGTAAACCTATCCATGAATTTATCTAAACTCAAATTTTATTAGAAAACGTTAGAGATTAAAACTGCATTGTAACGCATCAAGTCTACAGACAGCAAAAATCCAAATTATAAAAAAATATAATTTTTTAATATCACAAATAGATACATTCATTATATATATTTATCAAGTTATTTAAAGTTAATCCCAAACTGCTAAATTTTAACTTGTCTACCCTTGCGATTTTTAAAAAATATTTTGGCATTTATCAAAGGTAAGGTTACCAAATCCTGAGGCATGAAAGGACCATAAACTTTTTCATCAACACCCACAATAGCACCAATTTCATCAAAAACCAACATTGTAACAAGTTCTGTTTCCTTAGCAATTTTTTTGGCCTCAAAATCATAAAATTCTTCATTTTCATCTAAAGCATTGGGATTTTCTTCAATATCATTATTTTGAGGTTTAGTCGCTTTAGGCATGTTAACAGCTTCTTTTTTTGAAATTGCATTTTGGGAATTGATGATTTGCTTTTCAATAGGTTCCCTTTTCTCGCCAACAATAGGTTTGGCTTTAGAAATTTCATCTAACCTATTCAATACCTCATCATCTTCCTTTTTTTCAACAGACTCTGGAGAAATCAATGTATTGGATTGAGTTTCTTTTGGTTTGATTATTTTTTTATCAATAATCTCTTCTTCGTCTTCAGCCAATTTTTCCAATGAAATGTTTTGCCTATGATTTTTTAAAGTGTCGACTAATGAAAAATAAAATTTTTCCTCTTCAGGAGTTAAATTTAAAGGAGTAGTATCAATCAAATCAAACTGGGGAGTGCCAGTGAATAGATGATATGACCTGTGAATATTCAAAACTGCGGAATTTGTAATTTTTGTTTCTCTTCTCTGACAAATATCCGTAGCAATTATTTGAGCTTCTTTAAGCATTGCAGGTGCCTTGGAAAAGGGATCATTAATTGCTTCTTGCTTTAACATATCCATATACACATGCATATCATTGTAAAAAGTTTCATCTACACGAGAAAGAGTACCGTTATTCCTCTCTTTTTTCTGAATACTGCGCAAGGTTTTGTAAAATTGATCCACTTAATACCATCTCTAAAAAAAATTTTTAAAATAAAAAAAAGTTAAACAAATGAAATTATTCATCTGTTTCTAATCTAGGAGCAAGCAAGAAACTAAGTTTACCGTCACCAGTAACCATATTAAGAGTTAAACTTAATGGCATGTCAGTACCTAAACTAATTTCAGCTTCCTCTGAAAATTTATCTGCTTTAAGCATTTCTCTAATCTTATCCAATGAGAATAAAGCTTTTGCATGTTCTTGAATATTTTCACCGTGAAGATATTTGATGCTTGCATCACCGAATTCACCGTCAGCAGATGCGATAAAGTAATCTTCATCAACTTCAAGTATAATCTTGTCTGAAAATATATCAATATCATTAATACTGTCTTTTAAGATAGAGAAACGAACTTTGAAGTTAGTTGGGTGTTCAATAGTTGGTGGGACTGGGTTATCATATTCTATATCTATTAATCTAATTTTGAAAGTCCTAGTAGCGTCCCCTTCAAAAGTAATGATGAAATTATTATCATCAACAGACATTAAAACCCTATCCTGAGATTTAGCACGTTTAAGTACTCTCATGAACTCATCAGTATCTATGTTGATTTTTTCAGGAACATCACAAACATATTCATCAAATAAGCTAGATTTTAACTCTAAATGTACGAAAGTTATGTGACTACGGTCTAAGGCATCTAATCTCATGCCTTCACTATCAGTTTGAATTTGTACTTCATCAACAATTGATGAAATAGCATCAAAACTGGTTTTTAATATATTAGAATCACTTAATTCTGCTTTAAACATAAATAATCCTCTTAGTTAAAATTATATATTATGAATATATTTTTATATTTATTATTTAATAAGTGTTTTCATTATTTGAAATTTTTAATTACAAGCCTTTTTCATGCTTGAAACATACTCTTTCAATACGGATGTTGCATCTTCACCATGTTCCTCAATTATTTTTACAATAGCACTGCCAACAATAACCCCATCAGCAATTTCACCGATATTTCTAGCCTGTTCGGGAGTATTGATGCCAAATCCAACAGCTAAAGGCAAGTCTGTTACATCACGGATATCTTTTAAAATTGATTTTAAATCTGTTTTTATTTCAGATCTCATTCCTGTTACTCCCAATGATGAAACCACATAAATAAAACCACTTGCATCACTGGCAATCTTTTGAATTCTTTCTTTGGAAGTTGGAGCAATTAATGAGATAACATCGACATCATTTTTGCGGGCAATATCGACAATTTCTCCTTTTTCCTCATAAGGTAAATCAGGAGAGATAATGCCGTCAACACCTAACTCATTACATTTCTTAAAGAATTTTTCATAACCGTAAAAGAAAACGGGATTAATATAAGTCAGAAATACAAGGGGAACATCGCTTTTAGCACGAACCGCTTTTACTATATCAAAAACATCATCGGTTGTCGTATTGTGTTTTAATGCACGCACATTGGCATCCTGAATTACAACACCCTCCGCCATAGGATCTGAAAATGGAATACCTATCTCTATCAAATCACATCCTGCTTCCTCCATAGCCAATATGAATTCAACAGTTTTTTCTATGCTTGGGTCTCCGGCAGTCAAAAATCCGATAAATGCTTTTCCATTTTTGAATGCATTGGCAATTTTACTCATTTAAATCAACTCCCCTATACTCTGCAATTGATCGTACATCCTTATCTCCCCTTCCAGATAGACAAATCATTATAATATCTTCCTTATCCATTTGAGGAGCAACTTCCATAGCATAAGCAACTGCATGTGCACTTTCAATAGCTGGAATAATTCCCTCCATTCTTGATAGATATTCAAATGCATTAACAGCTTCTTCATCAGTAATCGGAACATATTCTGCTCTGCCACAGTCTCTTAAATAGGCATGTTCAGGACCTACTCCAGGATAGTCAAGACCTGCTGAAACTGAATATACAGGTGCAATTTGACCATATTCTCCCTGATTAAAAATGGATTTCATTCCATGAAAGATGCCGATTTTACCCTTTGTTAAAGCCGCTGCATTATAAGGAGTGTCAATTCCTTTTCCACCCGCTTCACATCCGATTAATCTTACATCCTCGTCATCAATAAAATTATAGAATGCCCCCATCGCATTACTTCCACCACCTACACATGCAATAACAGCATTTGGCAGTCTTCCTTCTTTTTGAAGAAATTGTTCACGAGCTTCGGCACTAATTACAGCCTGAAAATCTCTTACAATCATTGGAAATGGATGTGGCCCCATGGTAGAACCAATCACATAATTTGTATCATGAACACGTGCAATCCAATCTCTAAATGCATCATTTACGGCATCCTTTAGTGTTTTGGTTCCGGATTTTACTGAATGTACCTTT
>NZ_CAJOJM010000020.1:0-32488 GCF_905234905.1 Methanobrevibacter sp. UBA188
TTTACCAAATCCACACAGATTCCTGCATTTTCTGGCTTACCCGGTCCTGGAGACAGGATAATGCACTCAGGATTTAGTTTGGAGATTTCTTCAAGAGTTATCTTATCATTTCTATAAACCAAAATATCAGAATTGACTTCACCAATCAATTGGAAGAGATTATAGGAAAAACTGTCATAATTATCAATTAAAAGAATCATTCTAAACCTCCATCAGCAATTTTTAAAGCATTAATGACTGCAGCGGCTTTGTTCAAGCATTCATCAAATTCTGTATCAGGCACACTATCTGCCACAATGCCTGCACCTGACCTAATAAATACCTTATTATTTCGTGCAAAAGCGATTCTTATGGAAATGCAAGTGTCAATATTACCGCTTAAATCCAAATAACCAATAGCTCCTCCATAAATTCCTCTTTTATTATTTTCAAGTTCATTAATTATTTCACAGGCTCTTATCTTTGGAGCACCGGATAATTTCCCTGCCGGCAGAATTGAATCTATAGCCACAAGAGAATCCAAATCGCTTCTTAATGTTCCGCTAACAGTAGATCCAATGTGCATAACATGAGAAAACCTTTCAATTGAGAGATATTTGTCAACAGTTACTGAACCTATCTCTGATATTTTTCCAATATCATTGCGTCCCAAATCAACCAGCATATTATGTTCCGCCAATTCCTTTTCATCAGCCAAAAGTTCTTTTTCAAGCATTAAATCTTCTTCAGGTGTTTTGCCCCTAGGCCTTGTGCCGGCAAGTGGAAAGGTATATAAATTTTTATCATTCAATTTCACCAATGTTTCTGGTGATGCTCCAGCTATTTCAACATCATTACTTGAGAAGTAGAACATGTAAGGTGAAGGGTTTGTAGTTCTCAAGACTCTATAAGTATCAAACAAGCTTCCTGAAATTTCTGCTTCGATTCTGTTTGACAATACGACTTGAAAGATATCTCCCTCTTTAATATAATCCTTGGCCTTTTCAACCATATCGCAGTATTTTTCACGTGAAAAAACTGGTTTAAATTCTGACTTTAATTTTAAGGATTCTATTTCAGTTTTTTTACCATTTTTTATAAGATTTGCAATATCTTTTAGTTCGTCGCATGCCCTTTTATAATTATTTTCCAAATCATCAGTTTTGATATTTGAAATGATAATGATTTTTTGCCTGAAATTATCAAATGCAATCACCTTATCAAACAGCATTAAATCAATGTCCTTGAACTGGTCCTGATTTTCAGCATCCAAATTAAGTGAAGGTTCTGAATATTTAATATAATCATAGGCAAAATAACCAACGAATCCACCAGTGAACGGAGGAAGATAATCTAATTTCGGAGATTTATTTTTTAAAATTAAATCCTTAATTATGACGCTTGGATTATCGGTTTCAATTGTAACCAAATCATCATTGAATTCATTGAAATCTGCATCACCCTTAATTTTAACAACACCGTCCTGACATGTGAATTCCAAAAGAGGATCAAAACCTAAAAAACTGTATCTTCCCCATTTTTCCGCATCCTCTATACTTTCCAGCATGTAACAATGATTGCTGATGCCTTTTAAAATTCTTAAAACTTCTATAGGAGTTGCAATATCTGAAAACAATTCATATGATATTGGTATGCGTTTGTACTCCTCATTTTTTGCTATTTCTTTTACTTCTTTTATACTTGGGGAAAACATTTTATCACTAATATAAGATTTAATATAATGTACTATTTAAAACCTTGTTGTAACTTTTTGTACATTGTAAAATTTTAGTAAAAAAATTTAATTGATTTTATCCTGTTCTTTACTGAATTCAAGGACAATTTTTTTTATTTCTCGGCTTTCCAAATAAGGTAATTTTTCAGCAATTTCCTTTTCCAAATCCCTATTTAACTGCAACCTCTTTTGGACATACTCTTCACCCTCAAATTCACTGCGATATTGTTTATTTAAATTTGAATATTTGGTAATTAATGGCTGAAGAATAGTTCCAACATCTTCATCTAACTTGTCATTGATTATTTTTCTTTTTCTAATTTCAGATACATAACCAACGACTGTAACAAAAAATCCTAAAACGGTAATTGTTAAAGCGGGAACAAAAATCTTTTCATTATCCAAAAATGCAATAGTTATCAGAATCCCAATAAAAATTAGAAAAACACCAATTTTTCTTAAATCCATGAAAACACCTTTAAGATATTCTTTATTTTTAAATTATTTAAATATTATTCCAATTGGAATAGATGAATTTTAAAATTAAAACAAAAGAGATAATTGCCAAAACAGACATTGTTCCAACAACCAAATCATTATTAAATAAGATTTGAGAAGAATCCAAATGATAAATGCTTTCACCAATTAAATTATTTAAAAAATGAGCAAAAATCGGAACGAAAATATTTTCACTCTTCAAATAAAGTAATGCCATGCAGACTGCAAATATAAAAGCCGAGAATATGCTTCCAAAACCATGAAGAGATGCAAAAAGCAGAGAAGATATTAAAATTGCAAAGGTAGTCGGGACAATTATCTTCAATTTATTTAAGAAAATACCTCTAAAAATCAATTCTTCAACTACCGGAGAAAGCAAAACCACCGATAAAAATCCTACAATCCCAAACAATTCAATGTTCAAACTCATAAAAGAACCGAAAATACTGTTTGAATCAACAACTTGAAGAATGAAATTTGAAAAATACAGCATCCCATAAGAAAAGAAAATATTCAGCAATACAACAGATCCAACTGTTTTAAAAGAAACCTTAGAAAATACATTTAAAAACTCAATTTTTAATTCATTAAAGGAATTTCTTAACTTAAATATGAAATAGGCAAGAACAATCAAATACAGAAATGTTGAGTTGAATTTAATATTAAGAAAATTAAAACCTACCATCAATATACACAGTACAATGAAAAGCACCAACAATTCAACAAGTGAAATTCTTTTAATTTTTTCATTAAATGATGACATAATATCTTAAAAAAAAATAAAAAATGGATAAAATCCAATAATTTTAATTTTTAATAAATTTACAAAAATTATAATACAAATATACAAGATTTTTAAAATATATTAAATAAATTTAGATACGCATTGCTAATGTTTACGGAAATTTTAATTTTCCACAAGCCATTATCAATTCCTCATTCGCTAAGTAATTACAAACATAATACTTACAAGTATTTGAAAATATATCTGCAGACAATTTAATCTTTTTCAAAGATGAAAACATCTTCTATATGTTCTTTTCCCAACGTTTTAGTAATATTATAGGCTAATAATAAGGAAGGGTTATAACGAGCGTTTTCTAAAGCATTTACTGTTTGACGAGTAACACCAACGGAATCAGCAAGTTCTTGCTGTGTTATTCCCAATTTCTGGCGAAACTGTCTTATTCTAGTTTCCATATAATCACCTATTTATATTTAAATATAAATGGTGTTACTATTTCTTTTATAATACCTATATAAATGTGTTGTTGTATTGAACAACATATAATAACATCAATCAACAAACTATAATTATAACGATAATGTTTAGAGATGATAAATTATGGCAATACATCCTATTGAATTTAGATATGGAACTCCCGAAATGAAAAAAATTTGGGAAGAAGAAAATAAACTGCAAAAAATGTTAGATGTTGAATCCGCATTGGCACAGGCTGAAGGAAAACTTGGAATTATCCCTCAGGAAGTTGCAGATGAAATTGCTGCAAAAGCAAATACCAATTTTGTGAAATTAGAAAGAATGAAAGAAATTGAAGCTGAAACCAACCACGATATTGCAGCATTATCAAAATCAATTACTGAAGTTTGTGAAAATGGCGCTGGAGAGTATGTTCATTTCGGAGCTACATCCAATGACATTGTAGACAGTTCAAATTCATTACTTATCCACGACTCCATTGAAGTATTGAAAGAAAAATTAGAAAGATTAACAAAAATAATGCTCAAATTAGCTGAAGAAAATAAAATGAAAGTATGTATTGGACGTACTCATGGTCAACATGCCCTTCCAACCACTTACGGAATGAAATTTGGAATTTGGGCAGACGAACTTCACAGACAATATGTAAGACTTGAAAACGCTGAAGCCAATGTCTGTATTGGAATGATGGACGGAGCAGTTGGAACAACTGCCGCTTTAGGCGAACAAGGTTGGGAAATTCACAAAAGCGTTGCAGAAATATTAGGATTACCTGCAGCTACAATTACAAACCAAGTTGTTCAAAGGGACAACCATGTTGAATTCATCAGCGTCTTAGCCAACATTGCAAGTACTTTAGATAAAATTGGACTAGAAATCAGAAGTTTACAAAGAACCGAACTCATGGAAGTTGGCGAATACTTCGACCCTGAAAAACAAGTTGGAAGCAGTACCATGCCACATAAAATGAATCCAATTACTGCTGAAAGGATTTGTGGAGTTGCAAGAATCATTAAATCTTATGTAAATGCTGCTTTAGACAACAATCCTCTTTGGCATGAAAGAGACTTGACAAACTCTTCCTGTGAAAGAATAATGTTTCCGGAAAGTTGCATTTTAACCGATTACATTTTAAATCTGACAATTAAGTTAATGAACAATTTAGTATTCTACGATGAAAATATAGAAAGGAATTTGAATTTAACCAACGGTTTAATTATGGCAGAAAGATTAATGGCTGAACTTACCCGTGCAGGAATGGGAAAACAAACTGCATATGGAATTGTAAGGAAAAATGCAATTAAAGCCAATAAGGAAAAATTATTGCTTGGTGAATTAATCCTAGAAGATGAAGATGTTCAAAAATACTTAAATGAAGATGATGTTGAAAAAATAATGGATCCACATACCTATATCGGTTCTGTGCCAATTATCATCGATGAATTACTTGAAAAATCCAAAGAATGGTTTTAGGTGTAATAATGGCCAGTGTAAAAGAATTAAAGTCTATTGATTTGAATTCATTCACAATTATCGGAACTGGAATTAGCGTATTGATTGCCATATTAATGTCTATACTTATTACAATAGGAATTGGAATAATTTCACCTGAAAATTTTGCAATTTCAATATATGTCATTCCAACAATCATTGTTGGGTCATTTATTTGTGGAATTTATCAATATTTTTCAGACGGATTATTCTTTAATTTCCTCTCAAAAAAATTTAGAAACATCAATGTTGCATTTGATAATGACTCACTTGTTAAAGTATCCACTACCGAAACTGCAACAATTATTGCTACAATTACATTAATTCAGGTGTTATTGATTTATTTGGTTTCAGTACTAATACTCCCATTGATTATTAATGCAACAATCCAAACATTAATGTTTGGAGGCCAACAATTAATGGCTTACAGTTTATATCAATTTTTATTAATTTTAAGCCAGCCAATAACAATCATAATGTTAATTTTTGGTTCCTTCATCATAACATTCGTGTTTGTTTTAATTGGAGCATATATTTATAATCTAATTGCATCAAAAGGTAGAGCCATTACTTTAAAATTGTCTAAAGAAAATGAAATGACTGCTATAGATTCCATTGACATTTTAAACTTTGCAATTGCATTTACAATAATTGGAGGAGTATTAAGCTTAATTTTTGGAATCATAATGGTGATTAGTGGTGCAAACGTGATGACATTAATTACTAATGTATGTGGAGGAGTAGTCTACGGATTCATTGCTGCAGCACTCACCGCAGCAGCATACAACCTTCTAGCTCCAAAAATTGGAAAATTAAAAATAGAATTAATTGATTTATGAATCAATTAATTTTTACTTTCTCTTTTTATTTCAGGGACGTATCTCTTAAGCATCAATGAAAGAGATATTACTGTAACAGAACTCAATGCCATTGCCAAACCTGCCAAAGCAGGTTCAAATGTTATTCCAAAAGTAGGATATAAAATGCCTGCAGCTATTGGGATTAAAATAGTATTATACGCAAATGCCCAGAAAATGTTTTCTTTGATTCTTCTCATGACTTTTTTGGAAAATTGCACAGCAGCAACAACATTTTCCAAATCTCCTTCCATAATAACAATGTCCCCACTTTCCATAGCTATATCGGTTCCATTACCCATAGCCACACCAATATCTGCCTGAGTTAATGCAGGAGCATCATTAATACCGTCCCCAACAAATAAGACCTTTTTAGTATTATTCGCTTGAGTTTCCTTTACAATGTCCAGTTTATTTTCAGGAAGGATTCCCGCTTTGACATTATCAATTCCAACTTCACGAGCAACATTAAGCGCTGTAGACTCATTATCACCTGTCAACATATAAGTTTCAACATCCATCTTATGCAATTCATCAATAGTCCTTTTAGAATTGGCTTTAATCTTATCGGACAGACTTAAAATACCTTTTACGTTCTTATCCTGAGCCAGAAATATGATGGTTTTGCTTAGCTTTTCAAGTTCATGATACTTCCCAACCGCTTCATCAGACACACTAACATCAAAAGATTCCATTAAAGCAAGATTTCCTGCAAGAACTTCGCTAGAGTTTATATCAGCTTTAAGACCTTTGCCCGTTACATTTTCAAATTCAGAAGTCTGATCAAGGTCTAAGTTTAATTCCTTGGCTTTGGTTACAATGGCTTTTGCTATTGGATGATTTGAATTTTGCTCAATACTGGCCGCAAGCCTAATTAATTCCTCATCACCCATACCATAAGCGATAATANNNNAGGTTTTCCTTCAGTTATTGTTCCTGTCTTATCAAATGCAGCCACATCAATTTGACCTGCATTTTCCAAGGTATCTCCGTTTTTAATCAGTATACCAAACTCGGCAGCCCTTCCAACACCAACGGTAACTGCTGTCGGAGTAGCCAATCCCAATGCACAAGGACATGCAACAACCAAAATAGAAATTAGACAGGTTAGTGAAAACAGCAATGAAGCGCCTAATACAAAATACCATATTAAGAAAACAATGATAGCTATTGATAGGATAACTGGAATGAAGTAAGAAACAATGGTATTTGCAAATTTCTGAACTGGAGGTCTTGAAGATTGTGCTTTTTCTACCAAACGGATGATATTAGATAAAACAGTGTCTTTTCCAATTTTTTTAGCCCTAATATGCAATATTCCATCCTGATTAATGGTTCCTGCAAAGACTTCCTCACCATCTTTTTTAACTTTAGGAATCGGTTCACCATTAATCATAGATTCATCAACATAAGATTCTCCACCAATAACTTCCCCATCCACAGGTATTTTTTCACCAGGTTTTACAAGCAACAAATCATCCAAAACTATATCTGAAATTGAAACTTCCTTTTGAGATACAACTTCCCCATTTTCATCAATTTCAATAGCAGTTGCAACTGTCGGTTGAAGACCTATTAATTCACGAATAGAATCAGAAGTATGTTTTTTAGCTCTTGCCTCAAGATATCTTCCAATCATTAAGAATGAAGGAAGCATTACGGCAGAATCATAGAACATGAAGGTATGATCCAAAACAATGCCAAATGTTCCAAAGATACTTGACACATAAGCCACTAAAATACCCATTGAATACATTACGTCCATGTTTAAGTTTTTATGCCTCAATCCATTGATTCCAGCTTTTAGAATAGGTAAAGAAACATATAAAAAAGGAGCAATACTTACAATTAATGAAAGCAGTCCCATCGAAGAGATGTTGATTCCGGTTGCCTGGTGAATGCTGTGGGTAAGACCCATTAACGGGTCCCAACCGCTGAACATTAAAATCATCAATATTGCTGAAAAAATCAAACCGACAATAATCCTATTGCGTTTTTCCTTTAAATCCTGTTGATAGATAGCTTCCTCATCTATTTCAGTTTGGCCTTCAACACCCAAAAGTTCAAAACCCAATGAAACTATAACCTCTTCTATCTCATCCAAGGTTACTTTTGATGAGTCATATCTAATTCGTGCAGATTGAGAGGTCAAGTCCGCCTTTACATCAAAAATGCCATCCAGACGGATTAAAAAATTCTCAACATTCATAGTACATGAAGCGCAATGCATTCCCTGAATTCTTATGGTCATTTCATCACAATGCAGATCAAAACCCAGGTTTTTGACTAAACGCTCCATTTCTTCATATGAAATTTTTTTAGTATCAACTGTAATGTGTAGCTTATTTGAAGCCAAATCAGCATCAACTTCTTCTACACCTTCAATCTTTCCAAAAGTTTTATTTACACTTAAAACACAGGAAGCACAATGCATTCCCTCAATTGGTAAATCCATATGTTTATGCTTTACCATAACATCACAACCGTTCCCATTATATGAAACAATATATGGTTTTTAATCATTATAAAAGTTTAGGTAAACAAAAAAATAAAAAAAGTAATAAATACATCACATATACTTGATGTTAATGTCCTTGTGAGGAATTGTTCTTTTGAATCGCTTCTTAGGATAACCAATAATGAATGCTGAGTACATATGCTTATTTTTATCAATGGATGGGAAAAATTCCATCAATCTACCATGGTCGATTTCATCAGCCTTAAGAATAAACAGGGAATAAAATCCGCCAAGTCCTAAGGAATATGCAAGCAATTCCAAACGAGTATTGGCTATAACAGCACTTGTCTTATCAGTTGAAAATGTTAAAATTAACTGATGGCCCTGCCACAGTAAAGGATGATATTCTTTTGTTGAATTGTCTCTTATATAATCTCCAAATTCCTTTACTCTGAAAAATTCATCTTCTTGAACCTTAATGATGTCATAAACATGTTTCATGAAATCATTCAGTTTTTTGTCCAAAACCACAAATTCAACATCCTGCTCATTTTGTGCTGATGGAGAATAATATGCACCTTCAATCAGTTTATTAAAAGTATCTTTATCAATTTTTTTCTTTTTAAACCAACGAATAGATCGTCTCTGTTTTAAAAATGCCAATAATTCATCATAATTTAATGGAATTTCCTTTGAGTTATAATCTTCAATTCTGCCTTCACGACCCTTAAATATCTTGAGGGTTATGGCACAAGTGGGACATATTGCCATGCAATGTCCGCATTCAAAACAGTTGCTTCCTGTTTCGTAAGCTACTTCACCTATTTCAATATTGTCCCTAATACATACTGATTTGCATTGACCGCAAGCAATGCATTCGTTTTCATCAATCAACAATTTCATTTTACTAAAACCCCGTCCTGGAAAACATTCAAAATATTATCATTATCACTCAAAATAGAAACATCATCTAACGGATTCGAATTGACTAAAATCAAATCAGCAATATAATTTTCTTTTACAAGACCCAAATTATCTTTATTCAAAAATTCAGCTGCCTTAACAGTTCCTGCAGCAATGGCTTGTGATTCAGACATTCCAATTTCAACCAAATGAGTTAATTCCTCCAAATTATGACCATGAGGAATAACGCCACTGTCTGTTCCCATTAAAATATTTACACCCTCTTCATATGCAATGGATATATTCTCTTTGTGAACTTTGACAATCTCCTTTAGTTTGGCTACTTTTTCACCGGCATAATTATCCCATGCCGGAAAACCGTTTTCATATAAGAATTGATGAACCAGCAATGTTGGAACTAAACTGACATTATTTTTTACCATTTTACAAGCTGTCTTTTTATCAATGAATGTTCCATGCTCAATTGATGAAAATCCTGCATCAATACAGTTATTCATCCCCTTTAAACTATGACAATGAGCCGATACTTTCATATCATTTGCTGAGGCTTCTTTGACAATTGTTTTTAATTCCTTCTTATTGAATTGGGCAAATTCAGGAGAGGAATTTGTAGTTAGAACTCCACCACTGGCCATGACTTTAATAAAGTCTGCACCTGCCCTTTTCATTTCACGGGTCTTTTTTAAAACTTCCTCTACACCATCACACCTGCCTTTAGGAAATCCAGGATAAATTATCTCCATATCCCATCCTGAAGGCAAAAATAAATCAAAATGTCCCCCAGTCATTACCAAAGGACTTATAGACAACTGTATTTTCGGTGCAGTAAATAATTTACGTTGTTGAGCTAATTTGAAACTTAAATCAGCTGATCCACAATCTCTAATTGTTGTAACACCTGCATTGATTGTTTGTAGTGCATGAGGAACTGCATTATAGAAATGTAGTCCTAATGGATTAGCCATATTTTCTTCTTTGTGAAATCCTTTTGCAAAAATATGGGTATGACAATCAATAAAACCCGGAAGCAGATAATTGTCTTCACCGTCAATTACATTAGCATCTGCATTAATATTACCTGAGGATATTTCCTTAATGACATTATCTTCAATTAAAATGTTTTGACTGGTTTCAATTTCATCTGAAGGATTTATAATGTTTACATTTTCAATTAGAGTTTTCATATTATCACTACAATATTTCTATAGTTCCACTATCCCCATCAACTTCGACTAAAGTTCCATTTGTCAAATCTTTAGTTTCAGCCGGTGAATCCACCATTGGGATATCAGACATAATAGCACCAGTAGCTATAATCGGTTCGGCATTTAGGCAAATTATTGCTTTTGGAGCAGTATTGTTCTTCATCATTTGGAAAATAACATATGACCCAACAGTAGATCCTTTACCTCCAGGGATGAATAAAACTTTATCTTTAATTATTTCTCCTTTTAGTTCGTGAGTGGGATCAATAATTTCACCATTTTCAGGATTTACACCACCTAAAAAACTAATAGGTTCTGTGGAAACAATTAATTCACCTTTTGCCTTTCCTTTTGCAATATTTCTACATTCAATCATAAAATCACATACATTATTTAAAATAACTTATCTTCAACATATTCACCGTTATTGATTGCATTAGTTGATTGTACTACATCGACTAATGCCCAAATCCATACCACAAGAACTAATAAAAATCCAATTAACAAGAAAATTAAAACTGCAGATATGATATAACCCACTATGAATAGAATACCTTTCTGGTTAAGACCCAAATAAATCTGACCAAGGCCTGGGAAAATTACACTTAAAATAACTGCCAATACCAAACTCTTTTCACCGGAATTGGCGGACGGAACAGAACTTCGATTAGCAGTTACTCTTCCGGACAAATCATACCCGCATTCAGGACAGAACTTATAATCGCCAGTTAATTCATAACCACAATTTCTACAAAATTTATATTTTTTAGATTCCTGTTTTGTTTCGGGTGGAATTACTTCAGCACTTTCTTTTTCTTCAGAAGCATTTACATCGACATTGACGTCTTCCTTTTGACCAACATCTTCAATTTCAACAGTTTGTTTTTCTTCTTTCTGTTGAAGTAAAGCTCCGCAATTAGAACAAAACTTTGCATCTTTTACATCTTTTCCGCATTCAGGACAAATTACCATGTTATCACCTAAACAACATCTTTTTTCATTACCTCTCTTAAAACTGCAGTTGCATAAGACCCTTTATTGATTGAAAATTCACATAAAACACCATCATCAGTTGGAACTGCAGATGCATCCCATACTTGAAAACGCATAGCGCGCCTTAATCCATGACTGCCTAAACGAGGCATTTTTGGAACTTCAAAGTCTTCTTTTGTAATGTTGTAATTTTTTAAGATATTTTCTTCCATTTCACCGACTTTTCCACCAGCAAATGGAACTTTTGTACCATATAAAGGACAAGTTGGGCTAGCTTGGAAAGTTTCAATTAATTCTTGGAATTCTTCAGGAGTTTTATCACGAACAATATGTTCTTCATTGTCAATTACAATATCTCCTTCGACATAACTGTTTATTCCCATTTCTACCCTATTGCTTACAGCTTCATTGAATAAATAAGATTGATAAGCATGTACAAACATTCTCTGAAGAGGTTTAGGAAGAGCGTGTAATGCATTCATATATGATTTGTCAGTCAATTCACCTTTTTTGGAATCTTTAATCAATTCCTTAATCATCATCTTTTCATAACGCATTCCCTTACCCATTAAATTAAGGGACTCCTCTAAATTACCGTCATCAAATGCCTGTCTTGCCAATTGATTTTCTTCAGATTCATCATCCTGAGGATTTCCAATGTACCTTCCAACAGCTTTTTCAAGGTCATTTTCAACTAATGCTTCACCAACAAGATGAGTTATTGTTCGTGGCTTTCCAAATCTCTGCCATCCAAAATAATTGGGAACACCGGTTACTTCCAATTGTTTTAAAACTTCATTAGCAGTATCCGCACTTCTTTCTATATCGTCCAAATCTTTAATAAGAATTCGAAACTTATTTCCCTTAAGTTGACCCATTCTAAGTTTTTTTCTACCTCGAACAATTTTTAAAAAATCAGTTTTATAAATTTCGCCGTCAAGGGCCTTAACTTGATTAAGTTGCTCTTCAGAATCCATATTTGCAATACAAATCCATTGTCGGGTTATGGCTTTTTTGTCTTTCATTCCTGCAAAGCCCATTCTTTTTCTTGAAATATGTAAATCACGAGCAATATCCAAAACAACATCCAAAGTAGTTCTCCCTAATTTTTCAATCCAAACATAAACGTTAGGACCTTCTCCTTCGGGAATTATTTCGGGAATTTCTTCAACATAAAAATCTTCATATTGGTTTCTAATAGTTCCACCAATACCTTTTTGAGCTGTTACATAAGTATTAGCATTTAACATATTAATCACGGAAAATAATAATGCCCTGGCCGGGATTTGAACCCGGGGAATGGGATCCGCAGTCCCATGTGTTATCCAAACTACACCACCAGGGCAACAAAATAAGATAACAATTAATTATATAATTCTTATAGTATTTAATAATTACCATACCGACAATGTATAAGAATAATCCCCATATGTTCTTATAGCTACAGATACATTATCTGCATCGGAATATTCACCAGAACTTGCCAATACCTTATCATCCAACATATTTGTTTCACTAAATCGATAATTCTTAAGATTAAAACTCGATAATTTATCTTTAGAAAGTTCACAAACTTTATTGATAGACTCTTTTGAATTTTTACCATCTTTTAAAATTGCAGAAATATCACCTAAAAATGTCTTATCAGTAAAATTAATTTTTCCACTTAAACTTTCCATGACGTCTTGAGCATTTTTAGAATCCTTTATTTCACTTGAATAATAGGAATCTGGCATAAATATAGCTTGATTGAAAACTATAAAAGCAAATAAAAGCAAACCGACTATTAATACTGCATCTATAATGAACAAATTTCCTTTATCATCTAACATGTATGAGAATTAGATTTCAGGATTAATAAAAAAAGTTGAAGTGTGAAAATGTGCTTTTGCACAAATCCACATTTAATTTTCACGAATGTGTTTTATGACTTTATCCTTTTTAGCAATAGCTGCATCAGAAGCCTTCTGAACCTTTTGCTTCATTTCTTCAAAGTCTTCAGGAGTTGTTTCACCGACTAACTTTTTAATTTTTGTATAGGCGGCTTCTCTAAATAAAGGAACCAATTTTTCTTCAGTTGAATCTTCTTTAATTAAAATTGGTTCACCAGAGTTGTTTACTTCACCAATTTCAGAAATTGCCACATCATATTTTGCAACTGCTTTTTTAATATCGCCGACAATTTCAGGAGGTGCAATCAGCATCAGTGAGTCTGTTGAAACACCTAACGGATCAATGTTTAATGTTTCAAGCATATTCAATACATTTGGAGCCACCATCTGTCTGATTTCCTTTTCGTAGAATTCCAATCCGACACCGGTTGTATTGGATATCTCATGGGCATCTCCTCTAAGGCCACCATTTGTTACGTCTGTCATTGCATGAATGTCCTTTACAAGGTCTGCTTCAAATAAAGCATGTGATGCCTGAACAAAGTTAACGTTCATTGTATCCCATACGACATCGAAAAATCCGTTATATAATGCAGTAGTGGTTATTGTTCCACCGCCAGAACCTTCAGTTAAAAGAATAATATCTCCTTCAGTCGCTCCTTTTCTTGCAGTAGGAGGATAATTTGAAACACCCACACTTCCAACAGCGGAAACAAACCTATCACCTAACACCATATCTCCGCCAACACGCAAGGTACTTCCTGCTACAATTGGAACATCAACAAGTTCGGAAACCGCTGCAACACCTGCTGTAAAGTCAAATATCTTTGCAACGTCCCCATCATCTGCAAGGTGAACATCACTTAATATAGCTACCGGATCTGCCCCCATTACACAGACATCCCTAAGTGTTGCACGAGTTACATGAAAACCGCCTAAAAACGGATATTCACTTAATCTTGAGTGTATTCCGTCAACAGCTGTTGTAATATAAACTTCATCATTTTTTGCTTGAGCTTTAACAACACCTCCATCATCCTGTTCTGATGGATTGACAAGTGATGCTGTATTTGTTGAGGCTACGATTTCTGCGATTTTTCTGTGAACGAAAAAGTCGCCGGCTCCACGGGAACCTACTCCCATTTCGCCCATGAGCACATCAGCCTTATTGACATTTGCTATTTCCTTTAAAAATTCATCATTGCTTTCGTCTAATTTCAAAGTAGTTGAAACTTCATCGATTACTGCTTTTGCCATTTCATGAGAATTTTCTTCTGAAATGTTTTTATATTCTCTTATGCGTACCGCCAGAATATCAGCCAAATCATCATATGAATAATCATCAATTCTAGCTCTTACAAATCCTTCAATATCCATAGTTATATCTCCAAGTTAGTGAAATTCTTTAAAATTTTAAGTCCTGCTTTACCGCTTTTTTCTGGATGGAATTGTGTTGAAAATAAATTATTTTGGCTTAAAGATGCAACAACATCTCCACCATAATCACAGGTTCCCGCAATGATATCTTCATCATCAGGAACAACATGATAAGAATGAACAAAATAAAAGAATTCTTTATCTATACCTTCCAAAATAGGTGAATCATTACACACGTCAAGTTTGTTCCAGCCCATATGAGGTATTTTTACGCCTTCAGGTAATTTTTCCACAATTCCTTTAAATAAGTCCAGGCCATTAATGCCTGGAGTTTCTTCACTTGTACTCATCAATACCTGTTGGCCGAGACATATTCCTAAAAATGGTTTATTTGCATCAACATGCTCGTATATTACATCTTTAAATGATTCCAAATTTTCCATAGCGCTTCCAAATGCTCCGACTCCAGGTAAAACCAAATAATCGCTATCTGCAATAACATCCTTATCATCAGTGATTTGATATTCTACACCAATTTTTTTAAATCCATTGGAAATGCTCTTTAAGTTTCCGCTTTTATAATCTATTATCGTAATCATTCGTCCAACCACCCAATAGCTGATCTAATCATTCCACCAAAGTCTGAAAAGACAATTTCATCAGTGCCTAATGTTTTTGAATGTGCATCCAATTCGGCTACAACATGAGTATAGCCTAATTCCCTAAGAGGTTCAACCAAACGTGGCCCATCTGTTACTGCAACGGATTCAACATCAAAATCTTCAATTGGAAATGCGTGAGGAACACCAAACACTACAATTAAATCCAAATCCTTGTCTTTAAGATATTCTGATGCCGCATCAGCAGTAATCGGATATTCATCAAGACCACCAGTGATAAAATCAGGTTCAATATCCAATTGATTTTTAATATTTACAGCATGCTGTCTGATTCTAGGCAAACCAATATTCTCATCCAGATTAGCTACAAAAATAGGCTTATTATCAGGATTAATCTGCATATAGTCAAAATTTACAATATCTGCAAACAGGTATGATGTTTCTTTTTTAACATTGAGAACAAATGCTACTTTTTTGCCATCCTTTAAAGCATTAACCACAGTTTTTGCAACTGATTCCTTTGAATCTCCAAAGTTAGGCTTAATGTATTTTCCTTTAGCCATTCCACGAGTTTTTTCAACTTCTGTTGCCTTTTCAAGCATTTCTATTTGTCTGTCAGCTTCTTCTCTTGGAATTACGCCACATTCGACAGCTGCATCCAATACCATAATTGCTCCAACAGTATTGTCACCCTCACCGGATCCTCCGTGAGATTCAACAGGTATTACAGTACATGGCAAATCCGCATTGGCGATTGCATCTTTTAAATCTTCACCAATAATCATACTGGCACATGTTCCGGCAATTCCCATCAATTTCGGTTTAAACAAATCATAAGCTTCTGTCAATGTTTCAACTAACTTTTCACCGGCACCTAAAATAAAATCATTTTCAGACATTCCAGTAGTTACTACACGAACCCCATCACTTTCTAAAAGTCTTGCTGTCCTAAAACAGCACCCGGTAGGTCCATGCATAACTATAACATCAACGTTCATATCTCTTAAGGTATAAAGAGTGGCTGCAATTGGACTTGGTCTCGGATGTATAATTTTTATCACCTATCAAATTAATAAGTAAATATTTTAAATTCTTAGTTAATATAATTAATTAGGGAGATTGTAGTATGAAACTTGACAAAGAAATTTTAGAGGAAAAAATCAGAGAGTACAGAACTTTTAAAAGCTGCTCAGAATCAACCTTAATAGGGCTTTGTGAAACTGCCGAAGCAGACATTACACCTCAAGAAATGACAAAATTAGCCTGCGGATTTGCAGGAGGAATGGGTGGAACATTTGATGAAGGAACCTGCGGTGCAGTTACCGGTGCCTTAATTGCAAATGGAATACTTAATGATGACCCATCAGAAATTAAAGCCAATGCAAAAGAAATATTCAATGCATTTAAAGAGGAATATGGGACAGTTCGCTGTGACATCATAAGCAAAAACGGAGAAGACAAGTCCCCTTGCGTTGACTGCTGTGTTTTTATCGCAAATAAAGTGGCTGATTTATTGGACGATTAAAAAAATAGATTTATATGATTTTCAAAACGGAATTTGACGAAGAAAGGAAAACATGTGAAAACCCTACCCATATTGAAGATAAAATCAGCGACCCTACACTGATTGAAATAGACAGACTGTTTGGAGCCGCAGATGTCTTAAGCATAAAATATGCCCAAAAACATTACAACAAGGTTCGCAATATCTCCATTATTGCACCTCTTATTGTATTCTTATTTCTTCTTTATGATGAAGCAGAACTTCACCTCCTTATTTTCGCAGTTCTGCTGTTAATTATAATACTATATTTAATTTATCGAAAAGCCAACAATGAAAATGTCCACGACAAATACCTTGAATATCGGGTTCTTGCAGAATCACTTCGTGTCCAATATTTCATTTCAAAAGCAGGAATAAAGGAAAATGTAAAAAATATTTTACCATGGCTTACTAAAATTCGAATCCCATTGGTAAAAAATGTCCTTTCAGAAATACCTACAGAGACAAATAAAAAAGAACCCATCATAAATTGTTGGATTAGAGACCAAATGAAATACCATGATGAAGCACACAAAAGGGCATTAGCTCAAAAGAAAAGAAATGACCGTTATGAAAAAATTTCACTAATTGCAACAATTTTCTTTTATGCAATTACACTGGGTTTTGAAGTTTGGATGATGCACTCATCCCCATTTGATCCTGTGACTGCAAATTGGATTCGTGCAGCATTGAAAATTGGGGTCGGAACTTCATCTGCAATCACAATATTTTTAGCAAATTACTATGGGAAGATGTCCCTATCCAGTAAAATCGATGAGCATTTAAGAATGCACTGGCTGTATAACACCGTTGAATATGAAGTCATGGAAAGAAAAGAAGAAGATGAGGAACTGATTATACATTTGGCAAGAGAATTTCTAATTGAAAATGCCATCTGGTATTCACATCAAAAGAAAAACAAACCGGATTTTGCCGTTGAATGATAAAAAAATATAGGAAGATTAATTTAAAACCGATTTTAACTTTCTTATAGTGTATCTTGCATAAGTGAAGTTTAAAATAGATGCTATAATCCTACCAACAGCAAGACCTACCCAGATACCTGTTAAACCCCAATTCAACACTATTCCAAACAGGTAAGTGAAACCTACAGTGAAAACCAACTCCCTTATTATTGTCCAGGCCAAACTTGTTGTACCTCGACCAATTCCCTGGTAAAAGAAGCTTGATGGCATTCCAATTCCAACCAATAACAAACCGAATGATGCAATTCTTAAAAAGCTTGTAATTTCCGGAATTAATGGAGCGGTTTCGGGAGTATATGCAAAAATCATAGACAACTGCGGTGCAAAAATTACCAGGATAAGCAAAATAACAATTGAAACCAGCATTGCAAATTTGGTTCCATAAGTGTGAGTTCTTGAGAGATAATCCCAATTTCTAGCACCAAAAGCACTTCCACTAACTGCCGCAACCGCACTGGCAATAGCTGTCAAAGGCATAATACCAAACAGATATAATCTTTGACCTGATGTGAATGCTGCAATACCATATTCACCACCAACAGATGAAATAAACATCAAATAGAAACTCATTGCTATTGACATTACAAACATATCCAAAGAAGCTGGAATACCAACCTTTAAAATGTCTCGTGCGATTTCTGAATCGAATTTGAATCCTTTAAAAGTGACATTGACGTAGGTATCTTTTTTTATTAAAATCCAGTATATAATAACAATTGCAGCACCCAATGAACTTACAATGGTTGCAAGAGAGGCTCCGGCTGAGCCTAAATTTAAGACATATATGAAAATCGGGTCCAAAATAAAGTTTAGAGCAACTGACACAATCATGGCATACATTGCCCTTTTCATGTCACCTTCACCACGAAGAATGCCACTTCCACCATTCGCAAACATAAAAGCAAATAAACCTAAAAACATCGGAGTTCCGTATTTTAATGCTTCAGTCAATGACTGGCCACTGGCACCATAGGTTTTAAGCACAGGTTCTTGAATTATAAGCAATGTTAGCGTCAATACAATGGAAGCTGCTAAAAATATTAAAAGAGAATGAGCTGCGGATTTACTGGCCCTTTCACGATTTTTTGCACCGACAGAACGGGAAATACTACTTGTTGCACCATTTCCAAGCCCAACACTAAAACCGTTTAAAATCATGAAAATCGGTGTTACAAAACCAATACCTGCAATAGCTGCCTGACCAAGTCCAGCAACCCAAATACCGTCAACAATATTATAGGATGCTGTTAAAAGCATTGAAATCATTATAGGAATAGCCAGTTTTCTAACAGCAATTTCAGGTTCGCCCCTCATTAATTCAACATTTTTATTAGACATATCTATCAATTAAATGTATAATCTTTATATAATATAAGTATTAATTGAATCACAAAATACCTCATTAAAGACGAACATTGAAAATTTAGTCAGAATTCCAATTGCTCTGCAATGCACATCTTACAGACCGCATTAGGAGACTCCAAATTAGCATCCTTTACAGGGCAATAGAATTTTCCGTCTTTTTCTTCAACATATAACGATCCAGGGAAAGGAGTTCCCACAGGATGAATAGGCTCTTCTAGAATAAAAGTAGTGTAAATAGAAATGATTCCATAGATTAACGGAAATTTTGTCTTGGACGTTACTGATTCATTAATATGATATGACTTTAAAGTAGCTATTGCATCAATAAACTCCTCCTTATCAATATCATGTTCATATGTGTTATTGTCACTGTGAACATCCTTGATACGACCTAAAAAATATTTAACATAAACTGCATGACTTTTATGCTTATAGTTTTCCTGAACATATTTGCTTTCTTCAATCATTTCTGCATTAACAGCCATCAAGTCAAATACCGAAATATTAGATGAATATTCCTTCAAAATATCCAATACAGAGTTTGTTGAAATGCTTTCTTCATTTGAAACAACATTCGAAAAATCATCGTACATGTTTAATGAATCGTTCATGAACTACAATATACCGGATTTGATTAAAATATTTTTCTAATTTAAAATTACATTCATTATCAATAGAATAACCAGTAAAATAACATTTAAAACAGTAAATATTATTAAATATCTGATTTTAAATTCATTATACTCCTTGACAAGAATTTTGTAAGAGATTAGATTCGCCATAGATGCTATAAGAGTTCCAAGGCCACCAATATTAATTCCAATGATAATTGCATCATAATTAGTGCTGAAACCACTTAGCAACATTGCGGCAGGGACATTTGAAATGACTTGAGACAATACAACTCCACAGACTACTTCATTTCCGGCAATCCACCTTTCAAAAAGGGATGTGAAAAACGGAATATTTTCCAAGTTTCCGATAAGTACAAAAAGAGCGATGAAAGTTAAAAGCAGATAATAATCGACACCGAGAAAAACTCTTTTAAAAAAATTGTCATAGTTTTTGTCAACTTTACTTAATTTCGGCAATGTAATATCATCTCTAGGAACAAAAAATAAGACAACAATCAAAAATAAAACAGATACTGTGACATAAGGCAGCAGCAAAATGAAAAATGATTCAAAAGGAATTTTAGACACCGTATACATTACAATATTGTGAGGAGCACCTATCGGAAGAACCATGCACCCGACATTTGCAGCAATAGTTTGCAAAGAAACAGTAAGTATTGTCAAATCAACCCTTTCCACTTTTTTTAAGGCCAATATTGTGAAAGGTATGAAAATAATTAAAGAAACATCATTGGTGATAAATATTGAGCTAAAAAATACAATGAAAACTAAAATGAAAAGCAGACTATACGTATTTCCAATTCTAACCAATAATTTACGAACCAATATTTCAAAAATAGCCAAATTTTTTAAAATTTCAACAACAACCATGATTGCAAAAAGCAAAATGATTGTATCCCAATTAATATAGTTTAAATAATTAACGCTCGGTTTAACAAAAAAACAAGAGATTATAGCCAATATTAATGATATGGAAAATACCGTTTCATTTTTAAAGAAATCCATTAATTTAGCCATAATATCATTTTATCAAAAATTAATCTGCATCTTCATCCAATGTTTCCAAAAGGAAACTTACAGGCCTGAAACCATCATTGCATGATATCATTGCGGATTTTTTATTTTTCATCCATCCTCCATAAAAATCACTGGCGCCATTTGCCAGTCCCATTACAAATGGTGAAAGACTTTCCCATGCACTATCGCAGAAATTATCCGGTTTTTGCCAACCGTTTGCAATGAAAACATCCCCTTCCTCCACATCGCATTCATGTTCAAGAGGATTTTCGTATTTTTCAATCAAATCATCATGTCTGACTTTTCTCATGACAGTTATTTTAACTTTCTTCATTTTAATACCACCAAATCGCTTTTTTCATATTTATTATGGCCTTTAAGACTTTTTTTATATTTCCAACATGCAATTGCATCTTCAAGAGATTTATCATTGTTATCTTCAAAAAAATCCCTTATGTATTGATTATATTGAAACTGTTTACCTATTTCTGTTTTTTCTTTTGAATTTTGGATTTCATGATATGCATCTATAGCATCACGATAGGTTTTATCCGGATTGGCTTTCAACCATTTTTGGAATTTTACATTGAATTTAAAACTATTTCCAATTTCATTTTTAAAAAATTCTCTTTTATCTTCACTGCATTTGAAATTTTCGCCTAATTTTGCATCTAATGAAATTTTAGACAATATTTTGCAAGATTTTTTATTAAAAACAGGTTCTGTTAATTCATCCCCAGTTTCCAAGTAATGGACTATCCTTTTTTCCAAATCCTGTTTATTACCACTGACTTTCAGACCTTCACGCCTGCAGAAATCTTTTAATTCTTCTTTTAAAAAATAGTACTCAAAAAATTCATCTGCTTTTAAATCTTTAGTCAATTTAACCATAAAAATCCTAAAATAAAAAAAGTAGAGGGATTAACCCCTTGTAATAATACTGATAATATCGCCGTCTTTCAGTTCATAGTCACTGGCAATGCGCATCTTTGATCTTGCATCAACAGCATGCATGAAGTTATCCCCAATATCAGTATGAACCAAATATGCAAGTTCACGTGGATTTGAACCATTTTTAAGCAATATTCCGTCCGGCAAAACATTACCTTTTTGGTCAGTGTATTTGTTTTCGTCCTGAACAGGATATACTACAATATTATCCAATAGCTCAAAAATACCATAGTTTAAAGCATCTTGAACTCCAGTGCTTCCATATTTATCCAAAATATTGGTTTGAATATAATCAAGAGCTTTCTTTTGATTGTCATTCAGTTCATCGGCTTTTAAAATTTCAAAATGGTCATCGCCAGAAACATAACTAATGAGACCTGCTTCTGATGCCTTTACCAATGCAATTTCAGATTCTGCTGATGTTGGAATTACATTCGGATATTTTTCTTTAATCCTTTTGATATTTTCTTCAGAAGTAGGCAGGTCAGCCTTGTTTGCAATAATCATCATTGGTTTTGCAATATGTAATATGTTTCTTGTTAGCTCGATTAAGTCTTCTTCTTCCCATTTATTATAGTCAGGTTCAATATTTCTTTTAGCTTCAATGATATCTTCAATAGCTATACCAGTTCCTGATAATTGGTCAAACAATACCTTTGCAATGTCTAAATGCTCGGCACCGACTTTTCTTATAAGCCTTACCCAATTTTTTGACAATATTCCATACATCCACATTACAATTTCATTTTCTAAAAAGTCCAAATCATCAAGAGGGTCATGACTTCCAGGGTCAACTGGATTACCTTCAAGATCAGTAGAACCAGAAGCATCAATAACATGTATGAATACTTTAGCCTGCATCAATTCATCTAAAAACTTATTACCTAATCCTTTTCCTTCATGAGCTCCAGGAACTAATCCTGCAACGTCAATTAATTCTATTGGAAGCAATCTTTTTCCGTCAATACAAATTGAATTGTGAGGATTGCATGTAACACCCAATTCTTTACATGGGCAATCTTTAATAACATGTGCAACAGCTTTATTGGCATCAATAGTTGTGAATGGATAATTAGCCATTTCTACACTTGAAGCAGTTGCTGAATTGAAAAAAGATGATTTCCCAACATTTGGTTTTCCACAAACTGCAATTTGAAGCATAATAATCACTTTCTCATTATAACATCTTAATGTATGTTTTTAAAATTATAAATAGTTTCATCACTCATATTATAATCAATGAAAGACGATGATATTGAACGACCACAAGCAATGAAAATTCGCCAAGGTATTCAAGATGCAATAACTTATTCACTGCCAGACAAGAAGTTTAATGAAAATAAAATTGATTTGGTTGAACTTGATATTGAATTAAACAATTTGGGTTGGAATTTTCATAATTTTAGAATTTTAAACTTAACTGACATCCATTTGGGACAATGGATTAATCCGGAATATTTAGATGAACTTGTTGATTACGTCAACACATTAAATATTGATTTGATTACATTGACAGGAGATTATTTTTCTTATGTGGTGGATGACTATGAAAAATCACTGGAAAAATCATTTAAGAAACTAGATGCCGAATATGGTAAGTTTGGTGTTTTGGGAAATCATGACCATTGGATGGGTGCAGATAAGGTTAGAACAATCTTCAAAAATTCAAATATTATCGATTTGAGCAATGATGTGTATACACTTCAAAAAGGAGATGACTATCTAAATCTGGCAGGTGTAGACAGTTGCACTGTCTGTGCAGATGATTTGGACAAGGTATTGGAAAAACTTCCTGAAAACATTCCAAGCATACTGCTTGCCCATGAACCTGATTTTGCAAATGAATCTTCAAAAACCAATCGATTTGACCTTCAGATTTCAGGACATTCACATGGAGGACAATTCATTATTCCAAAAGTTGAAACAACACCTTTCAGAGGTCCAAACTCAACAAAATATCCTGTTGGACTTTACAAAATTGGAAATATGACACAGTACACAAGCAAAGGTTTAGGAACCAATTCATTTAGAATCAGAATAAACTGTAAACCAGAGATTACCATAATAACTCTAAAAACTAAAAATAGACAGCAAATAAAAATTGAATAATTGAAGGTTAAATTCTTGAAAGCCAATAATCAAGAATATCTTCAACATTTTCATCAAAACTAATTGTTTTTTCTTTATTTTGAGGAATTGCATCTGAATAATCCTTATTTAATCTTATTAATGTTGCATCAGAATTGTCATAAGTCATTTGTTCAAATGGATATCTTATAATGCTCGGAGTATTGAAACCAACACCAATTTCGAGAAAAACAATTTTTCCATCAACCTCCGTAAGGAAATTTGAATAATTTCTGTTCATTTCATGCCATTTTTCATCTTCAACAAAAAAATTATCTTTTCTTAAGTTCAAATCCATTTCTCCACCACAAACCGGACATTTCGGGATCAGTTCAGAAGGTATCTTAAAATCTTCAGTTTTATCCATCCATTCGAAAATCTGCTCTTTATTCGGATATAACTTATTATGGCATGCCTTTTCACATTGAAGTAGCCCGTAATCGCCCTGAGTTGCAAATATCCTTTCATCTTCAAAGCCATTTATCCAAAACTGTGATTCAACATTGGTTGTTAGGACAAAATAATCCTTATCTTCAACTAATTTCAACAGTTTTTGATAGACATCGGTTTTTCCAACATCATACCTATTTGCAAAAACATGACGTGCCCAATAAGCCCATTTCTCTTCAGATGTTTTAAATGGATAAAATCCTGATGAGTACATGTCTGTGAAATTATATTTTTCAATGAAATCCTTAAAATACCTTTCAAATCTCTCGCCAGTATATTCAATTCCAGCCGCAGTTGACAAACCTGCTCCCGCTCCAATCAATACATAATCTGATTCATCAATAGCTTTTTTAGCCTTATCCAATCTTAAAACAAATTTATCCATTATCATCACCAAACAATAGTTCTTTATAAACCAGATAACTTTCATCATCAAATACATTGAAAATTACATGCTTTAATGAGGTTTCATTATCTTTTAAATATTTTTCAACAGTTTCAACTGCAATCTGGGCTGCCAATTTCTGTGGAAAGTTAAATACCCCTGTTGAAATGCAGCAAAATGCAATAGAGTCCAATTCATGATTGCTTGCAATATCCAAACATGATTTATAACAGCTAGCCAAAAGAGCTTTATCCCTGTTGGATGGTTTTGATCCTTGAGGAATCGCCGGTCCCACTGTGTGAATGACATACTTGGATGGAAGATTATATGCACCAGTGATTTTTGCCTTTCCAATTTCTTCATCGCTTTGTTGTCTTTGCATTATCTCATTGCATTCTTGCCTTAACTGCAAGCCCGCCGCCGAGTGAATTACATTATCAATGCAATTATGATGAGGGATAAAACAGCCCAACAGCTTTGAATTTGCAGCATTGACAATAGCATCTACCTTTAAAGTTACAATATCTCCCTGCCACAACATGATTTTATCTTTAACATCATCAATATTATCAATTGATGTTAAATCCTTATTTAATGTTTCATAAGTTAAAAATTCATCCTGAACATTTAAAAACTCTTCAGATAGTTCCATCGGCAATCTTACATTCATCAATGCGCGAAGCAAAGATCTTTTTGAATAATAATCATCAGGAACATCAATATTTTCTCCACGTTCGTCAATCAGGTAGTTGACCAAGTAATCCAACTGCTCTTCTGTGTTAATTCTAATCCCTCCCAAATTCGTTAATAATAATTTAATTTAGGTATTTAAATGATTTTTGTAACTTTTAGGAAACCCGGTGAGAAAAAAGTAACCTTTTATATAATAATTTAATCAATTTTTAATTATGAACACCGAAAGAATAGTTTGTCCTGTGGATAGAACACTAAATCTCATTAGCAAGAAATGGAGCATCCAAATTATTCGGGACATGTTTTTTGGAAAAAAGCATTTTAAAGAATTTAAAGAAGATAAACCCAAATTGAGCAATAAAGTATTATCCAACTGCTTGAAAGAATTGGAAGAAAATGGGTTAATTGAAAAAAAGGTTTTAAATACCACACCCGTTACCACAGAATATTATCTAACCGAATATGGAAAATCCATGAATAGAATCGTTTACGAATTAGCAATGTTTACCCTGAATGACGATGATGACAATAGCTATTCTGAAGAAACTAAAAATGAATTAAAAAATAACTTTAAACATACATTAAAAATTGATGATTAAAATGACTGGCAAAATTTATATTGTTGGAATAGGCCCCGGTTCAAGCGAATATTTAACAAAAAAGGCAATCGATACTGTTAAAACATCAGATTACACCGTTGGAAGTACAAGAGCAATAGAGCTGTTTGATGACGTTAACAATAAAATTGCATTCAATGTAAAAGACTTGCTGGATAAGTTAGAGGAAGGTGTTCAATTGGCTTTGGATGGCAACACCGTTTCAATATTGTCAACCGGTGATCCGGGTTTTTCAGGTGTCCTAAACACCGTTTTGAGAATTTCGGCCGAAAAAGGATTTGGCAAAGAAAACATTGAAGTTGTTCCTGGAATCAGTTCACTTCAGCTGGCCGCTGCAAAAAACCATATCCAATGGGACAATGCGAATGTGATGACATTTCATGGGCGAGAGAATATAGAAGAGATCCTACCAGTCATAAATAATGGAAAAACCACTATTGCACTCCCCTCTAGAAAAGTGAAAGACATGGCTCAATTTTTACTGGACAATGGAGTTAGCGAAGATAGAAAAGTTGTGGTCTGTGAGAGATTAAGTTATCCGAACGAAAGAATTGTCGAGTCAACATTGAAAGATATTGCTCAAAGTGAATTTACATATATGTGCATTATGATTATCAAATAGGATTATTTATCCTTAAAAACCATTTTAAAAGTCATTTACTATTTGTTTTAAGTATTAAAGCATTTATATTCTAGAAATCATACTTTGATTGTTAATTTTAAAAAAATTAGCAACAAGGTAGATACTATGAATAAAAAAATAAACACTATTTTTTTCATTTTCTTATTTATTTTTTTAATATCTGCAGTTTCTGCTGCAACAAGTGAAAACAACACAATAAGTGTTGACAATAACCCAGATTCATCAAAAATAAGTGTTGAAAATGAAAATACCGAAACATTAACTGTAGAAGATAATGACAAGATAAAAAGTGAAACATTAACCTCGAAAAATAGCGAAGATACGCTAAGTGTTAGTCAAACTACAGCAAAGACATCGAATGTTGTTAAAAAAAAGACCACATTAACAGCACCTGATGTAAAAATGTATTATAAAGATGGAACCAAGTTTACGGCAACATTAACATATGGCAAAAAAGTAATCCAAAATGCGAAAATTAAAATTCAAATTAACGGCCAGACATACACAAAAACAACAGACAGCAAGGGAAAAGTATCTATAAATCTTAACTTAAACAGCGGAAGTTATACTGTATTAAGTACATGCAGCGGCAATAGCGAATTTGAAGGAAGCACTGCAAAAAGCACAATCACAATAAAAAGCACAGTAAAATCAAGCGATTTGACAAAATACTATAAAAATACAAAAGCATATTATTCCACCTTTTATGACATAAAAGGAAAATTATTAAAAAATATTGCTGTTAAATTTAAACTAAACAGCAAAACATATTCTGTTAAAACAAATTCAAAGGGTGTTGGAAAATTATCCATAAATTTAAACCCTGGAAAATACAGCATCAGTTCCGTCAATCCAAAGACATCTGAAACAATTTCAAAAACCATCACGATTAAATCATTGATTGAAACAAAGGATTTGACAATGAACGAAGGAAATATAGGTAAATTTAGCGTTAAAATTCTGAACAGCAATGGAAAGGCATCACCAAATAAAAAAGTAACACTAAAAGTAAATGGGAAAAGTTATACAAAAACAACAGATAAAAATGGAATTGCAACCCTTCCGATTTCACTGGGAGCGGGAAGATATACAATAACAACAGAATATGATGGACTAAAATCTACAAACCAGATAACCGTCAACAAATTAATAAAACATAGCGAATTTACGCATACATTTAAAATTCCAAACCATGTTAATGTGACAATGCCCTACGTGTTTCATAATTCTGTATATTCTCTCAAAACTGGGACTGACGGCATAATAAAATTACCAAAATATCAATATTTTGTAATACAAGTCGGTTCCAGCACATATAAATTTACTACTGGTCAAATCAGCGGATATGATGCCACAAATCTTGGTTATAAAACCTATTTAATTCCATTTGACAACAGCGGCGTAAAAAGTGATTTGAATAAAAATAATCTAAAAGGAAATGGAATTTTAATATATGACTCTGGAAAATTTACTGAAATTGAATACAGAGACACAACAAGCGACAATGTGGAAATGTTTGGAATATATGCAGATAAGGGAATTGACGGCTTTGAAACATTAACGTACACAAAAAACGATAAGGTAACCGCAAAAGTGAATTTCAAAACACTTTCATTTGATGAGATGGGCTTAAAATATAGCCTGTCAAAGTTTTACGGTAAAACCATCTACAACTTAAACTACAACGACATAGACGAAAATAGTGTAAAATTTGCAAATACCTTAAAACCTGTTGAATTCAGCTTGTTTGGAAGTTATGTAGTAGGATATATTTCAAAGGAAGAAGTAATCACATCATTCAACATCAATAAAAAGGAAGCCCTTGAAAAAATTGAAACTATAAGCTATGGACTCAGCGAAAAATACCGCAAGAACTATGGCTTTGAAGTTTTGCAGTCATACACAATAGTCAATGAGAGAATTACGCAAAAGATTCTTGAAAGCTGGATCAATGCAAATTCAAATTATATAACAAAATTTGGATTAATGAACTTATATGGGATGCATTTAGCTTCACTTGAAACCGCCTGGCTTGCAGATGAGTTAGCAGACAAATATGCAAAAGATTTTAATGTCAATTGGAAACGTGGAAATGCCCTGACAATTCTAGGCGGAATAAATCTTGACGATACATACCTGCATATTTTAAATGCAGATATGGGAATGGATGTTAACGGAGAAGAAAATAATGTCATGCTGTTTAGATTAATAAATTCAATGAATCTGCCTAATCTGGAAGACTATTCCATTTCAAAAGTTGCATGGAGATATATGGACAATACGACAAATTCTCTAGACAACGTTTTAAACGCCATGGCAAACGGTAGCTTCAGCATAACACAACTTGGCGAAATGATTTATATATTTACAGAAGACGATACCTCTGCAATCATCCTCAACACCACCAACGGAGTATCTGACGTGATTGTAACTCACTCCAATACAACATACAAAGGTTCAGCAATTCCGACAAGTGGAGATTGTTGCGGGGTTTTAACAATTCCTAAAGACATAATTTCCGGAATTAGAGATACAATGGATAAATTTTATAAAGGAATAGACGATTTAATAGGTAATGCAAAACCTTTAAGTCAAATGCTTTATGTTGGAGTTAAATTTGTTTTGGATAAATTACTGACTGGCGCACCGGCAGTATGCATGGGATTATTTTCGACAATGATAATCGTTCAAAATGTCGGGACAACATTAAGAGATGAAGTTATAAATAAAAAAGACTGGCATACGGCAATGGATTCATGTGCTTTTACAAGGCCAGGATATCTTCAAGGGAAAAAGGTCTTCAATATACCAAACAAAAATGGAGGTTATGATTATATTGAAGTAAAAATAAAAAATGACTTGACTTTGGATAGGAATAAAGCAGTATACATCAGCAATGGAAAAACCAAAAAGTTAACCAAATCAGAAACATATGAATATTTTGATGAAGAATATTGTCTGCCTATAAGTATGCCTGCCAAATATTGGGATAAAAGTTGGAATGGAGGTTAAAATGAGATTAATTGAAGAATTCAAAAAAGAAAGCACCATATTAAAGATATTAGATATAGCATTTATCATTTCATTAATCTATGAAATATTGACCTTTAACGGCATTATTATCTGCACAACAATACTTGGTATAATGGCAATAGTGAGATTTTATGAATGGTTTTCTAAAAAAGAGGAATGAAAGTTAAAATATTAATTTATTTTAACTTATTTTAATTTTTATAAGGCAATTGCTTCTTGTGCTACTTCATCATTGTCTTCGTCGTCATATAATATATGAGCCAACTTCAATAATTTTTCTTGACCTTTAACTTCGTCCTTGAACAATGGGACTTCAGCCACATGTTGATTAGGGAACTTTTGGTCAATTAAAGCCAAACGTTTTTGCTGCAATTTGTGTCTTGAATGGCAGAAATCACAATCGCAAATATCAGGCATTACCTGATTTACAATAACACTATCAACAGTAATGTCATATTTTCCAAGAGCTTCAAGTGCCCTTTCAGATTCATAAATAGACATTTCTTCAGGAATGACAACCATTTTAAATGTTGTCCTATCAGGATCAGCCAACACTTCTTTTGCCTTGTCAATTTCTTCCTTAGTTCTTTTTAAATCTTCGGAAGTTTGAGGGTCATCAACAGCATCCATAAACGGCATTATTTTCTTTAAAGCATTAGTTGCTCCGCCCAATTTTGCTTTAAGCATCATCATTTTACCAACCCATGAATCCATAACTTCAGGGAAGGACAATAATCTTAAAGTGTGTCCAGTTGGTGCTGTATCAAAAACGACAACATCATATTCATCAGAATTCATTACAGCCATAAACATTTCAAATGCAGCAGCCTCATCAGCACCAGGTGAAGATGATGCCATGTCCAATTGGTCAGATAAAAAGTCCATTCCCAAAAGTCCTCCAGAATCATCAGGATTTGCTGCCTTTTGAGCATCCAATTGTGCTTGCTTTTGAGCCATTGCCACATCAGGGTCAATTTCAACTGCAAATAAATTTGTTTTGATTTCTCTTGGATAACTGCCAATCGGCACTTCAAGAGAATCAGATAAAGAATGAGCAGGATCTGTTGATACAATTAAAGTCTTTTTACCTTGTTCAGCTAGCCATAATGCTGTAGCGGAAGAAACAGAAGTTTTTCCAACTCCTCCTTTTCCACCAATGAAAATGAATGTTGTTTTATCTTTGTTAAATTTGAAATAATCTTTAAAAGCCATGAAAATTTGCCTCCGTAATAAAGTTACTTTTGGTTACTAAATGTTATTTTAATTTTCATAGTATATAAATATACTTATTTTTGCAATATTACAATCACGAATCTTTCAAAAAAATCTCCTTTTTACATGAATCATGAAATTAATCGAAAGAATTATAAAATATCTTTTCCAAATTCCTGAAATTAAATTATACTTATTAATATTGCTTTGATTTACAATCATTTTTTCACTGTTCGGCTTGAAATCATCCAAAAAAAAGAGGTAATTATATGAATTTTCAATTAGTTATCTTGAGTAATCTTATGAATTTCAAATGGGTAATTTAGATTTGCCTATTATCATTAGAGTATTAATGCATGAAATTGATAATTGCAAAAACTATGTAACTTAGACATACAGAAATTAATTGTAGAAATATATTGATCGAATTATCAAATTAAAAAATAGTAATATTCTCATTAAACCAAATGAAATTAGAATAAATTTCTTCATACCATCAATTCTTTTTAGTTGAAAGGCACGGTTCTTAAAAAAAAGTTTCAAATTAATGTCCTATTGTAGAGAAAAATCTCTACAATATCCCGTATTAGACATTAATAATACATTTTTGCGTCTTAATAGAGGTTTACTTAAAAGTAAATCTCTTGTATTATACTATTATTAAATAAAATATATAAACTTAACTAATTTTAAAAAATAGACAATTAAATAGTGGCTATCTTAGGGAAAAGGCCTCACGAAAACATTAGTTTTCAAAGCCCTTCATTGACTTGTTTATATTTAATTGCCATTGATGAGGTGAAAATTTGAGTCCTTATCTTCTACCTTTTATCAGAACCATTATCATCATGATATTAAGACAGTATGATCCTATGAGGAAGATGATTAACTCCACTTTTTCCACCTCCATTCAGACGCATGGAAAGAACACCAGAATAGCCATACGGTGAAACTACCCTAATTAATAAATAAACACAGAATCTAATGAATATTTTCATGTTTATTCACCTCTTTCCAAAATGTTTTATAGTTTGAGGCCTTTCAAGAGGACATATATGTGTTATAAATTATTTAAGGCTTGTTGAAGCCATTGTGTAAAATTGTAGTGAGAAAAACAGCATATATAAAATTTACTATGCAAAAAAATTGACAAAAAGTTAGCCCTTATTGCAAGATTCCTCCCCCTCTTAAAGAATCATATCTAAAAATTGTTTTAAGTTTGTAATATTGTATTCAAAAGCTAAAATTATCCTAAAATCAAAGAAAAATTATTTATATTGATTTTTATAGATTCTTATTTAATTTTAGAAATATTTTATCATATTAGTATAATTTATTATACCAGTAAATGGATTTTATCCGATTTAAATTTTTATTTAAATCCAGACAAATTATATATTAACACCATACTTAATTCGTGACTTGACGAATAATATGAATTTGACTTGATGATTATTTTTCAAAAATTAAACAAAACACTTCAATTATAAAATAAGCATTTAAATCACTTTAAATGAAAAAGAATCTATTTGATGATTATAGTTGATGATAGAAAAATCGCCCACAGAAAGTGATAGTTT